>JAGHRU010000119.1 GCA_018066225.1 Candidatus Equimonas enterica | reverse complement strand
GCGCATCGGCGACTGCATACGTCAAGTGCTGACCTTGGAGGCCGACCGTGACTACGACTTTGTGAGCCTCCGCGTGCCGCGTGCGGCCAATATGCAGCCCGCAGCGACGCTCTCGGGCATAACGTGGCAAGGCCACCTGTGTTGCTATCGCGTGGTGCGTGATACGCAGTCGGAATACTTCGCCGAACATGTCGCCAAGGGTCGCTACGTCCTTGCTGACGAGGCCTACATAGACCGCACAGGTCGCCGCCTGCTGCCACCCTCGACGGCGCAATGCGTCTATGCACCCGAATACTGCGCTACGGCTTCGGGACAGATGGTCGATGTGGGCGAATAAAGCAAAATTTGGGGCGAAAAAGTTTGTGGCTTGGCCAAATAGTCGTATCTTTGCCCCGTCATCGTGAAGATAAATACGCAAATAACCTTTATTTATTCACCCCTTAAAATCAACTTAAACCTATGAGAAAATTAGTTTTTGCTCTGGCTGCCGTTGCAGCCATGACCTTTACCGCTTGTGGCGGTGACAAGCAGGCCGCTACCGAGGCTGTGACTCCCGCAGACTCCGCAGCCGCAGTAATTACCGAAGAACTGGACGCACAGCTTGCCTCTGGCGACGCCACCAAGGTGGAAGCCATCACAGCCAAGGCACAGGAGTACATCGCAAAGCTTCAAGAAGAAGGTAAGTTGGAAGAAGCCAAGGCCTATGCCAGCAAGATACAGGAGTACATCAAGGCCAACGCCGACAAGATCAAGGAAGTCACGGGTGGCAACACGACGCTCTCCAACCTCGTGGATGGCATCGTCAATCTGCCCACGGCTGCCGACGCTGCTGCCAAGGAAGGTGTAGAGGCAGTCAAGGCTGACGCTGCTGCGGCCAAGGAAGCCGGCAAGGAAATGGTAGATAACGCCAAGGCCAAAGCGCAGGAGAAGGTCAATGAGACCGTCAATAAGGCGCAAGAGAAGGCACAGCAGAAGGTCGATGAGGCCGTCAATAAGGCCAAAGACCAGGCTGTCAATAAAGCCAAGGAAGGTCTGAGCAACGCCCTCGGCCTCAAAAAGAACTAACGCCTCGGCGCTATCGCTACGCTCTCTATGCGCCCGAAAGGTCGATAACTCGGCTTTTCGGGCGCATTGTTTGGGCAAAAGGCTTGGTCGCTTGGCCGAATAGTCGTATCTTTGCCCACGTCAAACCAAAAACTACATCGTATGAGAAAATCTATTTTTGCCCTCTTGGCGGTCGCTGCCTTCGCCTTCACCGCTTGTGGTGGTGAGCAGAAGTCTGCTCCCGAAGCCGCTGCCCCTGCCGACACCCTCACCGCAGTAACTACCGACACCCTCGCTGCGCAGCCCACCGAGGGCGACGCTGCGGCCGACGCTCCCGCCGCTGATGCCAAGTCCCAAGCGCAGCGGCAGGTAAGCACGCCTGCCAGCAAGGCGCAGCCACAGCCCAAGCCGCAGAGCGACGTCGCCGTCGATAAGGCCAAGACGCCTGCTGCGAACACGACGTGCACGGGAGATTGTGCCAACTGTCACAAGTGTGACCAACCCCAATAAGGCTTGCGATGATGCGCGGCGCGTGCGCCCGAATGGCCGAATATAGGCTGTTCGGGCGCACTGCTGTGTCGTGGGGCGTAAAGCGACAGCGTGGTACAGCAAGCCACCGCGGCCAAGGGACGAAAAACTATCTGCCCAGATACGAAAAACGATTTGCCCAGACGCTGCGCACGATAAGGGCAGATTGTTGCAACGGTCTGCCCTTGTCGTGAAAGCCTGCACGGCGCGGGCAGACAAGGGCGGCGAAAGGCAAAAAATGGGGCGTGGGCGGCTTTTGCAACAAAGTTGCAGAAAAAGCACCGTAACTTTGCACGCAAAATCAGAAAAACATCGCCCTATGTCACACGCCCACGCCCACTGCTCCTGTGAGCACGCCCACTGCTCCTGTGGCCACGCTCATGCGCATCACGATGCTAACACCCCCTGGCGCAGCATCGCTGTCGGCCTTTGCTTGCTGCTCGCAGCCCTTGTCGCCGAACATTTCAGCCTCACGCTTCTTCTCGTCGTGGGGCTATATCTCGCGGCCTATCTTGTAGTGAGCCACGAGGTGCTGGAAGAGGCGTGGCACAGCCTGCGCCACGGCGATGTGTTCAATGAGTTTGTGCTGATGTCGCTCGCCACGCTCGGTGCGTTAGCTTTGGGCGAATGGACCGAAGCCTGTGCGGTGATGCTGCTCTACGGCATAGGCGAGGCGCTGCAAGACAGGGCTGTGACGCGCGCTGGGAACGACATAGAGAGCCTCTTGCATCTCGTGCCCGATACCGCGCAGCGCGAAGGGGCTGATGGCAGCATCGCCACGGTGGCGGTGGCCGACCTGCGGGTGGGCGATGTGGTGCGCCTCCTCCCTGGCAGCCGTGTGCCCACCGACGGTATCTTGCTCGACCGTGCTGCGGCCTTCAATACGGCTGCCCTGACAGGGGAAAGCGTGCCGCGCGAAATTGCTGCCGATGGCGAAGTGCTCGCTGGTATGCTCACCGTGGATGCGGCAGTGCGCGTGCGGGTGACGCGTGTAAGCGAAGAGAGTGCCGTGGCGCGCATCATGACGATGGTGCGTACGGCGCAGGAGCGCAAAGCACCTGCCGAGCGCTTCATCACGCGCTTTGCCCGCGTCTATACGCCCATTGTCTTCGCCGCCGCCTTGCTGCTCGTGCTCGTCCCCGTGGCGATGGCCGTGTGGGCAGGCGATGGCGGTAGTAGCCTGTGGAGCGTGGTGCGGCTGTGGGCCTATCGTGCACTGACATTTCTCGTCATCTCGTGCCCCTGTGCCTTCGTGCTCTGCACCCCGCTGGCCTATTTCCGCGCACTCGGCCTCGCTTCGCGCCGAGGCGTGCTCTTCAAGGGGGCAGAATATCTCACGCTGCTGCACAGCATCGATAGCCTCGCCTTCGACAAGACGGGGACGCTGACGACAGGCCGCTTCAGAGTGACGGCAGCCGACGCAGCAGCATTGCCGTGGGCGATGGCCGTGGAAAGCCAGAGCCAGCACCCGATGGCGCAGGCTGTCGTGGCCTATGGTAGGGCCCAGCATGTGGCGCAGCCCACGGCCACGGAGGTGCGTGAGGTGGCAGGCCACGGCATGGCGGCAGTGGTCGATGGGCGGCGCGTCAAGGTCGGCAAACAGCGTTTTGCTGCGGCGGGGATGGACTTCGCCGAGGATGGGCTGCAACACGTCTATGTCAGCGTCGATGATGCCTACATCGGGCGTATCACGCTCTCCGACACGCTGCGCCCAGAGGCGGCCGCAGTCATAGCCGATGCGCGGACGCTGCGGCTGCACACCGCTGTGCTCTCTGGCGACAAGGCCGTGGTGACGCAGCAGGTGGGCAGTGCGGTCGGCGTGGATGCCGCCTACGGCGCGTTGCTGCCCGAAGACAAGGTGGCGTATGTGGCCCAGATGCAGCAACGTGGCCACCGTGTGGCTTTTGTCGGCGACGGCATCAACGACACGCCCGTGCTGGCCACAGCAGAGGTGGGCGTGGCGATGGGGGCACTGGGCAGCGAAGCCGCCATAGAGACCGCCGACGTTGTCATACAGACCTCTGACCTGCGGGCATTGCCGTGGGCACTGCGCTTGGCCCATCGCACCCACCGCGTCGTGCTCGGCGTCATCGCTTTCGCGCTCATCGTCAAGGTGGCGGTACTCGTCCTTTCTGCCTTTGGAGAGGTGGGCATGTGGATGGCCGTCTTCGCCGATACGGGTGTGACGCTCACGGCCGTGCTGATGGTGATGACCCTGCTGCGTGCACCACGCATGGCAAGGTAAGCCTATCAGTATATAGGGGTGGGAGATGAAATAATGCAAAAAAGGCTGCGCAGATTTGGCCGTATGCCGAGAAAAGCGTAACTTTGCACCACTTATGACCATACAGCAAGTAGCAGAAGCCCTTGAAAAGTACGCTCCGCTGCCCCTGCAAGAAGGCTACGACAATGCCGGCTTGCAGATCGGATTAACGGCGAGCGCATGTTCAGGGGCATTATTGTGCCTTGACGTGACGGAGGATGTCGTGCTCGATGCCCATCGCAGAGGCTACAATCTCATCGTCAGTCACCATCCGCTGCTCTTTCGCGGCGTGAAGTGCATCGCCGACCAAGGCACCGTGGAGCGTAGCCTGCGCCTCGCCATAGAGCGGGGCATAGCAGTCTATGCTGCTCATACCAACCTCGACAATGTCGGCGATGGTGTCAATGCTGAAATCTGCCGCCGATTGGGCTTACAGCACAGCCGCGTCCTCCAGCCACTGCCCGACGGCGAGAATGGTAGCGGACGCATAGGCGAACTGCCTCAAGACATGTCGGCAGCAGACGCGCTGCGCCTCATCAAGACGACCTTCCGTGCTGGCTGCGTGATGCACAACGCGGGCCCGCAGCGTCCCATTCGCCGCATCGCTGTGTGTGGTGGCAGTGGCGACTTCCTCATCGGGGCCGCCATAGCGCAGGGGGCTGACCTCTTCCTTACGGGCGAGATAGGCTATCATCAGTTCTTCGGCTACGAGCGACAGCTGTGGCTCGCCGCCATCGGTCACTACGAGAGCGAGCAGTTTACGCCCCATCTCTTGCAGCGCATCATAGCGGCTGCCTGCCCCACGTTGCCTACGGCTATCTATCAGCGCACGACCAACCCGATACATTACTTATAGTGATTAGAACAATAAAACCTCATACCCTATGGCAAGCAAAAAAGAAAACCCTGCCGACATGTCGGTGGAACAGAAACTCAAAAACCTCTATCAGCTCCAACTGCGCCTGAGCGACATAGACAAGATACGCACGCTCCGCGGTGAGTTGCCGCTCGAAGTGCAAGACCTCGAAGACGATATAGAAGGTCTTAGCACCCGCATCGGCAAGTATGACGAAGAAATCAAGCATCTGACGGAGAACATCCGCCTCCTGCGCGACGCTATCGCCTCGGACAACGACAACATCGCCCGCTACAAAGAGCAACTCAACGAGGTGCGCAACAACCGCGAATACGACAACCTCTCCAAGGAAATTGAGTTCTTTGAGCTCGACATACAGGCCAAGGAGAAGAAGATACGCGAGGCCGACGCCATCATCGCACAGCGTCATGCCGATATCGAGACTGGCCGCCAAACGCTGGAGCAGCGTCGTCTGGATCTCGAAGTCAAGAAGTCGGAACTCGACGAAATCGTCTGTGAGACCAAGGCCGAGGAAGAAAAGCAGCGTGAGAAGGCCAAGAGCATAGAGGCCACCATCGACCCGCGTCTGCTCGCTTCCTTCAAGCGTATTCGCAAGAACTCTCGCAACGGCCTCGGCATCGTCCATGTGGAGCGCGATGCTTGTGGCGGCTGCTTCAACAAGATACCGCCCCAGCGCCAGCTGGACATCAGAATGCGTCGCAAGATTATCATCTGCGAATACTGCGGCCGCATCATGATTGACCCCGAACTGGCAGGCGTCAAAATCGAAAAGCCTGCGGAGGAAAAGCCCAAACGCCGTGTGCGTAAGGCGACGAAGACCAAGGAGACCAAAGACGCCACCACGACAGCATAATAATCACCCCTTCGTGCAGAGTACCGTTAGCCACATCGCCGTGGACGCGGTGCTCTGCATGGCATTTCTGTCCCACCTGCCCGATGACACGCAATGGCAAGATAGCCCTCACCCGCATACTGAGCGACCTCATACTGGCCGACGGCATCATCGACCAGCGCGAGATAGTGCGCTTCGAAGACCTGTGTGCGCAGTACGGCATCAAGCCCGAACATCGCAGCGAGGCTGGGCTGCTCACGCTCGACAAGGCCACAGAGATGCTGCGCCAAGAAGGCGAAGAAGTGGAACGACTACTCGCCACGCTGGACACGCTGATGAAGGCCGATGGCATCTGCCACCCTACGGAGGTGATGCTGCGTCTCGCCCTGATGCGTAGCCTCAGGCGGCAAGCCCACATTGTCAGCGCAAAGACGGGGGATGTAGCCTTCGACGGACAGACCATATTATATATAGAGAGCGAATACCACAGCCGTTACAATGCCGAGATCAAGGCGCAGTATCGCCTTTGCACCGAAGGCAGGCTGTGGGGCTTCCGCTTTGCTTATATCCCCAAGACGGTGGCAGAGATAGAGCGCAATGCCCAGCCCCCGGGCACGTTCCTACCAGCCTTGCTGCGCTACATCGCGCCCGCCTTGCAGATGGAGCGCGTGGCAGAGATATGCCGCTCCTTTGACACCTTGGACACGGCGCGCTTCCGAGGCGAAATATTGCGCCAGAAGTTGGGACTCAACTTTCGCGACGATGCGCCGTCGCTGCTGATTAAAATCAACGACTCGCTCCTGACGCAAACCCACGCCCCTGTCCGCAGTGTCGCCAACTTCCTACAAGTGCCCATTCAAGGCAGCGTGGTAGAAACCTTGGATGCCTTCATCGAAGACTTCCGCTGCGGAGTCAATCCTATGCCGATGGTGCAAGCACCAAGCCCAGAGCCGCATTTCAGTTATTGTGGTTTCCAACGTACGCTCATCGAACTCATGGCCTTCCAGCCCGACCTTGTAGTGAAAGGCGAGATGTGCATTGACCTTGTGCGACGTACTGTGGCTTTTGGTGAAGGCACTTACCTCTGCCCCTTGACGCCGCAGCAGATGGCCGTCTTTCTGCTCATCGCTCAGACGTCGTACACAGAAGGGCGACAAGGCTTACGGACAGCACTTTCTGGCGACTACAAAGCGCGGATGGTGAAAGCCTATGAGCGCATTTATCATCGCGTGGGTGGCCTGACGCAAGGCACCGACTTTACACACAATCTCAAGAGCACCGTCTCCCGACTGCGCAAACAACTGGGAGCGCTGAAAGCCGTACGCGGCATTGAGGATTTCTGCCCCACGAATGTAGGCAATTTCTATCGCCTCCAAGCCTCTGCCGACAGTATCACGGTGCTATCGGCCGAGGCAGAAGAGCCGCTGCCAATTACCGAATACTTTAACCGCTCTCGTCTATGAAGTTTCTCGCCCTCTGCAATGAGTTGTTCTTTCGTGCGCTCTCGCTCTTGCCGCTGCGCGTGCTCTATGTCTTCTCCGATGCGTTGTACTTCTTGGTTTATCACGTCGTGCGCTATCGTCGTCGCTTGGTGCGCAGCAACATCGTCAGCGCATTCTCCTCAGAGAAGGATGACGCCGAGTTGCGCCGCATAGAGCGTGGCTTCTACCACTTCTTCTGCGACTATATCTTCGAAACCCTCAAAACGCTGACCATATCGGCCGACGAGATGAAGCGACGCATGGTCATCGAGGGCGTGGAAGCCATAGAAAAGGAATTCTCTTCTTCCCAGTGCAGTCAGGTCTTCGTCTATCTTGGTCATTACTGCAACTGGGAGTGGGTGTCCAGCCTGCCGCTGTGGTGCGCACCGACTACGCATTGCGCGCAAATCTATCGCCCCCTCAACAATGCCGTCTTTGAGCACCTATTCGTGCGTCTCCGCTCTCGCTTTGGAGCGGAAAACATAGCCAAGAACGCCACCCTACGCCGCATCCTACAACTCAAAAGCCAAGGCCAGCACACCATCGTCGGCTTCATCTCCGACCAAAGTCCGCGCCCCGAGAACATCCACGTATGGACCGACTTCTTGCATCATGACACGCCAGTGTTCAGCGGTACGGAACGCATTGGTAAAAAGGTGAATGCCGCGATTTACTTCGCCGACATAAGGCGTGTCCGACGCGGCTACTATCGCTGTCAAATGCGCAAGATGACCGACCGCATTGCGGACTATCCAGACTACACACTCACCGAGGAATATATGCGATGGCTCGAAGCCATCATTCGCCGTCAGCCAGCATTTTGGCTCTGGAGCCACAACCGCTGGAAGCACACGCGGGCCTCCGTCAATAAGGCTTCCGCAGAGCGTTGAGCCTCGTTCGTCGATAAAAAGCACCTCCTCCGCGACCTTGGAATGTTAAAATGGGGAGAGAAATTTCTCTCTTTGAAAAGAAATGCTTAACTTTGCGCCCAAACCCGAAAAACAAACTCACTATCATGAATAAACCTTTACTCATTGCAGGTCTTGGCCTGCTCCTGAGCGTTCCCGCTTTCGCACAAGACTTTGTGCAGGGTAAGAAGTGGGACGCTGGCATCCAATACGAGATGCAACGCGCTCGTGGCTTTGCGAGCATCACGCAAGACCCAACATTGCTCTATGTTTCTACCCCGATGTTGGCGCCTTCCGTCCCTGTGGAAATCCCTGTCATTATTCGCACTACTGACGCGAAGGCCGTGGCCGATTTCATCACTCGGGATGGCTATACCGCCAATGTCATTACTGAGAACACGCTGACGGCACGTGTGCCTGCGCTCTACGTCGAGCGCGTCGCAGAGATAGACGAAGTGCTGACCATCAACCGCTCTGTTCAGTCGCAGCTCTTCATGGAGAAGGCGCGTAAAGATACGGGCGTAGATAAAATACACGCTGGCACCGGTCTCGACACGCCCTATACGGGTAAAGGCGTTGTGCTCGGCGTCATCGACCAAGGCTTCGAGTATCTCCACATCGGCTTCCTCGAAGCTGACGGCGAGACGCCCCGTGCCAAGTGGGTGTGGGACCGCAGCAAGAGCATGAGTACCAAGCCCAAGTCGAGCGAGGAGATACGCCGTGGCGGCGATGCCAATGGTGGCGGTCACGCTACACATGTGACCAATATCGCTGCGGGCTCAAAGATCGAAGAGAACAACTTCTACGGCGTGGCTCCCGATGCTGAACTCATCATGGTGCCTTCTACCTTCAATCACGACGAAGTGCTGGAAGACATTAAGTTTATCAAGGAAAAGGCCGAAGAAGAAGGTAAACCTTGGGTGGTCAATATGAGCTTCGGCTCGCAGATGGGTCCCCACGACGGTACGAGCAACTACTCGCAGGCTGCTGCCGCTCTCACCAAGGACGGTGGTGCATTCCTCGTAGCCGCTATGGGCAATGAGGGTAATGATAACCTGCACTCTGAGTGGACGTTTGAAGAAGATGGCGAGACTGTCTATATCAACGTCGATCCCGGACAGTCGGGTTCCTATTTCCTGACTTACCTCGATGTATGGGGACAGTCCGCAGATGGCAAGAAGCATCTCACGGTTCGCCCGTTTGTTTACAACAGCGGTAAGTTTACCTACTTCGATGAGAATTCTCCTGCATGGAAGGACTGCGGTCAGTTCCTCCAAGGTATCGATCCCAACAACCACAAGGAGTACTATCAGTACTACATCAACGTGAGCCAGATGCGCCAACTCTGCAACATCCAGAACGGTAACTTTGGTCTGGAAATCACGGGCGAGGCCGGCGTGACCATTCACTCTTGGCTCAACCCGCTTTCCAGCGCGAAGGAATGTTCGTATGCCAGCGTGCGTGGTAAGAACTATATGCGTGGCGACAACCAGTTCTGCGCCGCAGAGGGTGGTGCCAGCATCCCCACGGCGATTGCTGTGGGTTCCTACAACTCGAGCCTGACCTTCTGGAGCGAGGTCAATAACCGCGAGATCTATTATTCGCAAATCGGTGACGAAGGCGGCATCAGTTCCTTCTCCAGCCGTGGCCCGCTGCTTGACCCGACTTATCCCAAGCCCATGATTTCGGCTCCCGGTGCAGAAGTCTGCTCTGCCATCTCCTCTTATGCCGACGGCTTCAGCAAGACCGACGACCAAATCTGTGACATTGTCAAGCGCGGCACTCGCTCTTACTACTATTCTGCCATGCAGGGTACGTCGATGGCCACTCCGTTTGTCTCTGGCACCATCTGCCTCTGGCTGCAGGCCGATCCCAATCTGACTTACGAGGACATCCAGAAGGTATTCCGCGAGACTGCCCGCACCGATAGTTACACGGGCCAGATGGACGAAAACGGCTGGAACCGTGACACGGGCTATGGCAAGCTCGACGCTTACAATGGCTTGAAGAAAGTGCTTGAAATCAAGGCAGGTCGTGGCGAAGGCATCCACACGGTCAGCAACACCTTTGCGCCTGTCACTATCTACGGTGGCGAAAGCAATTGGCGTGTGCTCTTCAACAACGACGAAGACTTTGCCGACATCCGCATTTGCAGCACGGGCGGTCAGCAAGTGGCCTATAAGCACCTAACCAACGTGCGTACGGCGCAGGAGGAGACTTTCGACCTCGGCGCAATGCCCGCAGGTGTCTATCTCGTCAATATCCAGACGGCGCGTGCCAATCTCACCAAGAAGGTGGTGGTGAAGTAACGTAGCCTCTTCGCATCAACCCATCGTCCGCGGTAGTAGGCACTGCTTGCTGCCGCGGACTTTTTGTATTCCCCTCATCATCGCTCTTATGAAAGGAAAACCACTACTGCTCATCCTCGCCATCGTGGCCATTGCTGCGCTGGGCTATTTCGTCAGCGGCGCGCTCCTGGCAGAGCGTGAGCCTATCGCCGCCAATGCCGATACGCTGGCCCTTATCCACAATACGGCGGACGCACCTGCCAATGTGCCTCGTCCGTCGCAAGCCGAAGAAACCTCCGAAACAGCAGCGGCAAATACCGAGGCCGACGCGCCGCGCCTCAATCTGCGCCTACTGGAAATCCCCAAGACGCAACGCGGCGAAGTCCTCATCGCCCACACGGGCTATACGCTCTCCTACGACAAGGCGCACAACGTGCCGCGCTGGGTGGCGTGGGAACTCGAATCCGCAGAGACGGAGGGCAGCGTGGGGCGTGCCAATGACTTCGGCCCCGACCCGCAACTCGACGCCCGCCATCAGGTGACGACGGAAGACTATAAGCGCAGCGGTTACGACCGCGGCCACATGATACCTGCTGCCGACATGCATTGGAGTTACAGCGCGATGAGCGACTGCTTCTATATGTCCAACATGTGTCCGCAGGTGCACGAACTCAACGCTGGCGACTGGGAGAAACTCGAGAAAGCCTGCCGACGCTGGGCCAAAAATGAGGGCAGCATCTACATCGCTTGCGGTCCTATCTACGACAAAGGGGGAGGGCAGCGCAGCATCGGTCGTGAGGTGAAGGTCGCTGTCCCCGATGGTTTCTTCAAGGTTGTCCTCTCGCTGAAAAAAGGCAAGGAGAAGGCCATCGGCTTCATCTTCCGCAACAATGCCTCGCGTCAGCCGCTTAAAGAGGTCTGCTGCACCGTCGATGAGGTGGAGCAGGCTACGGGCTTGGACTTCTTCCCCAATCTCGACGACCACATGGAGCAGCGGCTCGAAGCCACGGCCAACCTGAAAAGTTGGCACTAACGCGCTGTCGTGCCCGATGGTGCGGGCGCGCGACATACATGAGATGCCCACGGCGTAGATGCGCTGTGGGCATCTCGTTTCATTTTACTGCCCACTAAAATGTATTTTACTGCCCACTAAAATGTATTTTACTGGGCACTAAAATCAACAAGAAAGCAGAGACGGCGTGTGTCGTCTCTGCTTATGGGCGTAGCCGCGGCGGGAGGCACGGGCTACGGTGTCGTCCTTGATGCGCTGTTACGACTGGCAGCAGCGCGGCTAGAGTTGCTTGAAGAAGTCGTTGCCCTTGTCATCTACGAGGATGAAGGCGGGGAAATTCTCCACTTCGATCTTCCAGATGGCTTCCATGCCGAGCTCGGGATATTCCACGCACTCGATGTGCTTTATGTTGTTTTGTGCCAGGATGGCAGCAGGGCCACCGATAGAGCCGAGGTAGAAACCGCCGTACTTCTTGCAGGCGTCGGTCACGGCCTGTGAACGGTTGCCCTTGGCGAGCATAATCATGCTGCCGCCATTGGCTTGGAACTCATCGACATAGGGGTCCATACGTCCCGCTGTGGTAGGACCCATCGAGCCGCAGGCCATACCTGCCGGGGTCTTGGCGGGGCCAGCATAATAGACAGGGTGGTCCTTCATATACTGCGGCATGCCTTCGCCAGCGTCAAGGCGTGCTTTGAGTTTGGCATGGGCGATGTCACGACCCACGATGATGGTGCCGTTGAGGCTGAGGCGCGTGCTGACGGGATACTGCGAGAGTTGCTTGCAGACTTCGCTCATCGGACGGTTCAAATCCACCTTGACCACCTCGCCTTCGCCTGCATTGCGCAAGGCTTCGGGGATGAGGCTGCCGGGATTGTCGTCCATCTTCTCTATCCAGATGCCGTCCTTGTTGATTTTGCACTTGATGTTGCGGTCGGCCGAGCAGCTGACGCCGAGGCCGATGGGGCAGCTCGCGCCGTGACGCGGCAGGCGAATGACGCGAATGTCGTGGGCGTAGGCCTTACCGCCAAACTGTGCGCCGAGCCCGATGTTGTGGGCTTCACGCAGCAGTTCCTTCTCGAGCGCGATGTCGCGGAAGGCACGACCCGTCTCGTCGCCCGTGGTGGGGAGTTCGTCGTAGTAGTGCGTTGAGGCGAGCTTCACGGTGAGCAGGTTTTTCTCTGCCGATGTACCGCCGATGACGAAAGCGATGTGGTAGGGTGGGCAAGCGGCGGTGCCGAGCGTCTTCATCTTCTCCACGAGGAAGGGGACGAGGGTGCCGGGGTTCTGGATGCGCGCTTTGGTCTCTTGGTAGAGGTAGGTCTTGTTGGCCGAGCCTCCGCCCTTGGTGACGCAGAGGAAGCGGTATTCCATGCCTTCGGTGGCCTCGATGTCGATTTGCGCCGGGAGGTTGCACTTCGTGTTCACCTCGTCGTACATGGTGAGCGGTGCGTTTTGCGAGTAGCGGAGGTTCTCTTCGGTGTAAGTCTTATAGACGCCGCGGCTGATGGCCTCTTCGTCTTCGTAGCCCGTCCATACCTGCTGGCCTTTCTCGCCGTGTACGATGGCCGTACCCGTGTCTTGACACAGGGGCAACTGACCCTTGGCGGCTACCTCGGCATTGCGCAGGAAGGTGAGCGCCACATACTTGTCGTTGTCGCTGGCTTCGGGGTCGGTGAGGATGCTGGCCACCTGCTCGTTGTGGCTACGACGCAGCAGGAAGCTGACATCGCGGAAGGCTTGGTTGATCATCTTGGTGAGGCCCTCTTTCTCCACTTTGAGGATGGGGTGGCCTTCAAACTCGCTCACGCTGACATGGTCGCGGGTGAGCAGATAATACTCCGTACGGTCCTCGCCGAGTTGGAACATAGGAGCGTACTTAAACTCTGGTGCTTGTGCCATTTGTGCTATTGGTGTTTGGATGTATTGCGATTAAGAGATGGCGTTATTGCTTTCGGCCCTCGACGACAGCCGTGAGGCCGTCGATGCTATCTACCACGCTGACCAACTGCCGCGCTGTGCCCGAGGTCAGTCCCTTGGCATAGAGCTCGTCGAGCAGCGCGATGAGGCTGTCCCAGCAGCCGTCGGCGTTGTAGAGCACGACGTGAGGGCTGCGTAGGCCAATGCTCTCGGCAGAGAGGGCGGTGAAGACTTCGTCGAGTGTGCCGATGCCGCCCGGGAGCGCGATGAGGATGTCGCTCTCGCGCAGAAGAGCCGCCTTGCGGTCGTTGAGGTCGGCCGTGTAGAGCGTGTAGTCTAAATGGGTGCTGACGAGGTCTTTCTCCACGAGTATCTGCGGCACGATGCCCATGACCTTGCCGCCATGGGCGTGGACGCCTGCTGCCAGACGCTCCATGAGGCCACAGCGTGAGCCGCCATAGACGAGCGTACGCCCCGTGCTGCCTATCCAGCGTGCCACGTCGTCTGCGGCTTGCAGGTAGGCTTGCGGTAGATCGGTATAGGAGGAGAGAAATACGCCGATGTGTGTCATGATGAAGTGTAGTGGGGGAGGTGTGTCCGAACATAAGGCAGCGTTTATAGACGCACTGCCCCGCTCATGGCGTGGCCTCGGCTATAAACGCTGCTTTCTCGCGCGTGGCTTATTTTACGGCGATGGCTTCTATTTCTACACGTGCGCCCTTGGGGAGGGTCTTGACTGCAAAGGCAGAGCGTGCAGGGAAGGGGGCTTGGAAGAACTGGGCATAGACCTCGTTCATCTCGCCAAAGTCGGCCATGTCAGCGAGCAGGACAGTGGTCTTCACCACATTGTCCATGGTGAGACCAGCCTCTGCCAGTATGGCTTTCATGTTGGTGAGGGACTGGTGCGTGAGTTCCTTGATGCCGCCTTCTGCGAAGTTGCCCGTAGCGGGGTCGATGGGCAGTTGGCCGCTGATATAGATGGTGTTACCGGCTTCGATAGCCTGACTGTAAGGGCCAATGGCTGCGGGAGCCTTGGCAGTAGAGATGGCTTGCTTCATGATGTCTGTGTAGTGTTATGTTTTGGGATGTGTAAATGTGGCGTGTCGTGAAATAGGACTATGGCATCAGCCTTTGTTGCGATAAGGGCTATTCTATCTGCTTGCCCTTGTTGTCCACAAATATCTGGCGGTGCTTCTTGTCGTGCTTCTCGTCTTCGCCATAGCCGTATCCGTGGCCATAACCATAGCCGTAGCCGTAACCATAGCCATAACCGTAGCGGTAGCCATAGCGGTGGTAGCCGTAGTTGTGGTAGGTCTCGTCGATACCGTTGAGCAGGATGGCCATGTTGCGGTAGCGCTGCGTGGTGTAGAACTCATCAATCTCGGGCAAAAGGTTGCGGTCAAGCAGGTCGGCGCGAATGATGAAGATGGTCATCGCCACATGCTGTGTGATGATGCTGGCGTCGGCAATGATTTCTACGGGCGGGCAGTCCAGCAGAACATAGTCGTAGCGCTTTTCGAGCTCTTTGATACATTCGGCGAGACGCTCGTCGTAGAGCAGCTCGGTGGGGTTGGGCGGGCGTGTACCTACGGGGATGAGATCCAGTCCCTTCGATGTCGGCTCCTTGATGATGATATCGTCCAACTCTGCTTGATGGTTGAGGTAGTTGGTGATGCCGTTGGTGCGCTGTTTGGAGAACTTGGATAGCGTACCCTTGCGCAGGTCGAGGTCCACCACGACGACGTGCTTGCCCTTGATGGCGAGCGAGGTCGCAAGGTTGATGGTAATGAAAGTCTTACCCGAGCCAGCGTTGGCGGAGGTTATCATGACCGCTCCCTTGTCTTTCTGCGCCATAAACTCAAAGTTGGAGCGCACGACGCGGAAGGCTTCGTTGATGTAGTTGGTGCCGCCTTCCTTGACGACTATCGCGCGGGTTTCGGGGATAGGCTTATGCAGGATGACGCGGTCGATGATGCGACGCCAATTGCTCTGGTGGCGGCCCAAAAGCGGCAGCTCACCCATGAATGGGATGTGCACGCCTTCGAGATCCTTGCGACCGCGTACCGTGTTGTTGAGTTGCTCGCTGAGGTAGATGAGCAAGGCGGGAATGGTGAGGCCGATGAGCAGGGCGATGAGCATGATGTGGTGTGTGTTGGGCGACACCGGGGCGTTGCTGCCTGTCGGGGGCGTGATGACGCGGGTGTTGCTGACGGAGTAGGCGCGTGAGAGTTCGGTTTCCTCGCGTTTCTGCAAGAGGTAGAGGTAGAGTGCCTCTTTGACGGTCTGTTCGCGGCCTACGCTGGCGAGGTATTTCGTCTGCTCGGGATTGCTGGAAATCTTGCTCGTTGCCTGTTGCTGGCTCTGGCGATAACTGTTGATTTCCGACTCGTAGCCCACGATGAGGTTGTCAAGGCTGGCGATGACGGCTTCGCGTGTAGCGGCGATGTCGTTGTCGAGTTCAGAGACAAGGGTATTGTTCTCGCTGGAATTGGCCACGAGTTTGTTGCGTTGGAGAATGAGCGCGTTATATTCTTGCAACAGGTTTTCTACGCCGTTATTGCCGATGCCAGCGTTAGCAGGCAGCAGTTGCTTCTTGCTGCGGTTGCCGGTGAGGGCTTTGCGGATGTAGCGGGCGATGTAGAGTTGGTTGTTGAG
Organism: Candidatus Equimonas enterica; assembly: GCA_018066225.1. Classification (GTDB taxonomy): domain Bacteria; phylum Bacteroidota; class Bacteroidia; order Bacteroidales; family Bacteroidaceae; genus Alloprevotella; species Alloprevotella enterica. The sequence goes on along the minus strand of JAGHRU010000119.1, from coordinate 13,912 downwards.
TTCCAGCGTGCGCTGCTCGGCTTGCTCGGCCTTGTTGGTGTACATCTGGCCTGCTGTGTTGGGATCTACGAGGAGGTTGCTGCTCTTGAAGGAGGAAATGTCTGCATCGACATTGCCAAGTTCCCGGCCGATGACTTGCACGCGCTCGTTGATGAACTCCAACGTGCTGACGGCAACAGCGTTCTTGTCACTCACCCAGTTCTCGTTGTAGGCATCTACGATGGCGCTGAGAATGTCTTCGGCGCGCTGCGTGGAGGTGTCGGTGTAGGAAAGGCTTATGACGGAAGACTCCTTGTTGGCAAGGTCGGCGGAGAAGCCTCCGGCGTAGCGGCGTGCAGCAAGATAGAGCGGCGTGTGCGTGACACGGATAGACTTGCTGTCTGCGCCGGTGTAGGCCGACGTGTTGCGCACCATAATCTTGCCCACAGGCGTAGAGATGATGCGGTTGAAGTGCCCAGTGACTTTCTTGCCCTTGGCCTCATCGTCGCGCAGGCTTCCGCCCGTAAAGTCGCTGAGGGTGAAGGTGCCGTCTTCGTTGAGGACGGTGGTGAAAGCAGCGAAGGTCTCGTTGTCGATGCCGAGAAACTGCACCGTGAACGGCAGGTTGCGTCCGTAGAGGCTGGTGCTGTGGAAGGTGCCTTCACGGTCATACGACACGTCGAGATGCAGGCGCGTCACGACTTGCTGCATAATATAGGGCGACTGCATCGCCGCTATCTCGTTGTAAACATTGACCGTGTTTTGTCCGCCAAGGGCAGCTATCTGCTGGCTGACGCTCTGTGTGCTACCACCGCCATTGCTATCCTCATTCTTGATGATGAGCTCGGAGGTGCGGGTGTAGATTTGTGGCATGCGCAGGACGTAGAGCACGCCTAAACCGAGGCAGATAAGGACGGAAAAGAGGAAGAGTTCCCAGTGGGAGAAGCACTTGTAAAGGATGTCGCGGATGAGCAACAGCGTGGAAGACTCTTTTTTCTCAAAACTAATGGTGTTGTCAGCCATGTCTTTCTATGAAATGGGTTATAGTTTGGGTAATGTGAATTTGCCTTATAATAAGGCGGAATGGGCTTAATCGACGCAAATTTACAAAGATTTTGCGAAACAGCCAAGTGTGTGGTAGAAAAAAGAAGATGGCAGGCTTTTTTTCTTGCGCGCGGCTGTCATTTTGTGCCATAAGGTGCTGCTGTGTTCAGCCGCCGATGAGGGGGCTTTCACGATCTGGGCAGATCGTTGAAACTATCCGCGCAGATTGTTGAAACTGTCTGCCCAGAGCGTTTTCACGACAAGGGCAGAGCGTTTCGCCCCTCTCGGATAGGGCAAAAAATAAGGTGGGAACGCAGCCTGTGCGCTCCCACCTTGCGGTAGTTTAGTTGTCGTGTTGTGAGCGGATTTACATCATGCCACCCATGCCGCCCATACCGGGGGCAGCCATCGGCATTTCGGGCTTCTCTTCCTTCTTGTCGCAGATGACGCACTCCGTCGTGAGGAACATGCCGGCCACGCTGGCTGCATTCTCGAGAGCCACGCGGGTCACCTTGGCAGGATCGACCACGCCAGCGGCGCGCAGGTCGCAGTAGGTGTCGGTCTTGGCGTTGTAGCCGAAGAAGCCTTCGCCTTCGCGTACCTTATTGACGATGACCGCACCTTCCACGCCAGCGTTGGCGCAGATCTGACGCAGCGGCTCCTCGATGGCGCGACGGATGATGGCAATGCCAGTGTTCTCGTCGGTGTTGTCGCCCGTGAGGTCTGCGATGGCCTGCTGTGCGCGGATGTAGGCTACGCCACCGCCAGTGACGATACCTTCTTCCACAGCGGCGCGTGTAGCGCAGAGTGCGTCGTCGCAGCGGTCTTTCTTCTCCTTCTGCTCCGTCTCGCTGGCAGCACCGACTTGCAGCACGCAGACGCCGCCGCCGAGTTTGCCGAGGCGTTCTTGCAGTTTCTCCTTGTCGTAGTCGGAGGTGGAGTTGTTGATTTCGTTCTTAATCTGCTGTATGCGTTCCTCGATGTTCTCCTTGGCACCAGCGCCATTGACGATGGTGGTGTTGTCCTTGGAGATGGTGACCTTCTCGGCCGTACCCAGCATTTCGATGGTGGCCTGCTCGAGTTTGAGACCTTTCTCTTCGCTGATGACGACACCACCCGTGAGTACGGCGATGTCTTCGAGCATAGCCTTGCGGCGGTCGCCGAAGCCAGGAGCCTTGACAGCGCATATCTTGAGCTGGCTGCGCAGACGGTTTACGACGAGCGTGGTGAGGGCCTCGCTATCGACATCTTCGGCGATGACGAGCAGCGGACGACCGCTCTGTACGGCGGGCTCGAGGATGGGGAGGAAGTCCTTGAGATTGCTGATCTTCTTGTCGTAGATGAGGATATAAGGATTCTCCATCTCGCAGTGCATCTTCTCGGCATCGGTCACGAAATAGGCCGAGAGGTAGCCGCGGTCAAACTGCATGCCTTCCACGGTCTTGAGCACCGTGTCGCGACCTTTGGCGTCCTCGATGGTGATGACACCATTGACGCTGACAGCGCGCATACCGTCGGCAATGAGTTTGCCGATTTCGGGGTCGTTGTTGGCCGAGATAGTGGCCACTTGCTCAATCTTGTCGTAGTTGTCGCCCACCTGTTCGGCCTGCGTCTTGATGTTTTCTACGATGGCGCTGACAGCCTTGTCGACGCCGCGCTTCACGTCGAGGGGGTTGGCACCTGCGGCCACATTCTTCATGCCTTCGCTCAGGATGGCTTGTGCCAGTACCGTAGCGGTGGTGGTGCCGTCGCCAGCATCGTCACCCGTTTTGGAGGCTACGCTCTTGACGAGCTGTGCGCCTGCATTCTGGAACGCGTCTTCCAACTCAATCTCTTTGGCTACGCTCACGCCGTCCTTGGTGATACGGGGTGCGCCAAATTTCTTGTCGATGACGACGTTGCGACCCTTCGGGCCGAGAGTGACTTTGACGGCGTTGGCCAGTGCGTCAGCGCCTTCGCGAAGGAGTTCGCGAGCATCTACATTGTATTTGATTTCTTTTGCCATGATAGTCTGATGGTTAGGGGTTGTGATGATGTGTGAAAAGGGGAGGTCGGGGCGGACTTATGCCAAGATGGCGAGCACGTCGCTCTGACGCATGATGAGGTATTTCTCGCCTTCGTGCTCAATCTCTGTGCCGCTGTACTTGCCGTAGAGCACGGTGTCGCCAGCCTTGAGCACCATGGCTTCGTCTTTCGTGCCGTTGCCAGCAGCGATAACTTCGCCTTGCAGGGGTTTCTCTTTGGCGGTGTCGGGGATGATGATGCCGCCGATGGTCTTTTCTTCAGCAGGAGCGGGCTTGATGAGCACGCGGTCTGCGAGGGGTTTGATGTTCATAGTGGTATTTGTTTGGATTAGTTACGATATTATTGACAACGCCTGATGGTGCGTCACCACCTGTATTACTGCCAAAAGTGTGCCACCTCGCTGTCGCTTCGTGTCGCTTGCCGAAAGTGTGACATTATGGCAGAGTGACTGACACGCGTGGCGCAAAAAAACGCCCAGTCACGCTCTACTGTGCATTGGCTATTGCTGCTAATCTTGGGAGGTTACAGCCCACGAAGTTGCCGGCGACGGTGGCGAGATAGACCGAGATGACGTCGGTCGAAAGATGTTCCCAGCCCACGGCATAGAAGAAGGCGTCTGCCACGCAGTGATAAAAGCCGCATAAGATAAACGCTGGCACCGCAAAGAGCAGTGGCAGCCATTTATCTTCTCGTGCAAAGGTCACCGCAATGGTCATCAGCACACCGCAACCGATGGCCAGAAAGAACGCGTTATACCACTCACATGCTGCGCGCGTCGCTATAATGGCAGAGGCATCCACTTTCGTAGGCAATAGCGAGAGCAAGACACAGCCTATGATGTTGCCCAAAAGTATGGGCAGCAGTTCTCCTATGTTGGACCGCGTGACAAATCCCGCAGCACCAGTATAAAGTTTCAGTTTGTAGCAAACGACAGTGATTAGGCCGATGGAGAACAGGACAGCACCTGCTACGCCACCCACTTTCAGATACACAGTGCCGCCAATGCCGATGCAGCAACCTGCCAGTACGGACGATAAGAGCAGTTTGCTGATATGCCCGTGGTTCGTATTTCCTTTGCGGTGTTCTTGATAAGAAGCGTTCATTGATACCTTTACGTTATCCGTTAGATGATATTCGTGTGCGCAGGTATGCCATTCCATAAGGGTGTGTCAAGGTCTGCATGGTGACTCTTGACACACCCTCGCTGGTCAGGAATGGGCATCCACGTCTTGCGTGGTGCGCTATTTCAGCACCTTCTCAGCCTTGACGCTGCCGTCGGCGTATGTGGTGCGGACGATGTTGAGCCCGGGATGCAAGTTGCCCTGACGGCGACCGTCGGCCGACCAGATGGTCTGCATGACTTCGCGCTGGCCTTCGATGGATGTTGCCTGAATGCCTTCGGGGATAGGGTCGAGCGCCGTCGTGCGAGCCTGTGCTGCGTTGTACACCTCGCAGTTGTTGGGGCTGCTACTGTCGTAGTTGGCCACAAAGGCTACGACCCATGTGTTGGCGGGATTTTGGATGCGAAGCGGCATGTAATACTCCAAGGTGCGGCTAAACTTGCCATCGGCGATTTCCAGCGGCTCGCCCCAAGTGCCCGTGAGCGAGGAGCGCATCACGGCGTTGTGGGTATAGGGGGCGGAGCCATTGGGCTTTTGTGTAGCCACAAGGCCGTCTTCCATGACCCATACATTGAGTCGCGGCGCAGCGGTGAAGGTCTCAAAGGCAGAGTTGCCATAGACGCAGAGCGAGAGCTTCTGCTGCGTCGCGTCATATTCTCCCGCGATGTGGACATCCATATAAGCCGGAGCCGCCATGCGCTCTTCTATGTCGCGGATGTAGCCTTCCTGCGTACCGTTGAAGTGCACAGGGACATAGGATATGCTGCTGCCGTTGCTGCGGTCTTCCATATAGGTGCGGTCAAACATCAAAGCAGGCGCGTATGTGCCACCGCTGCCGTAGAAGAAGAGGTAGGCATTGTCTTCTGCTGTGGTGAACTTGTCGCTGCCGTAGCCCGCGTGATGGCATACCCACACTACGCGGTCGCGAGCACCGGGAATGGCATTGAGCGCAGCGTCAATCTTGTCGTGCGCAGACGGACAGTTGGGACACTCCATCGTGGTGAAGTTTTCGAGCAGCACGGTGCGCTCATAGGTGGCACTCTCGTCGTAAGCATTGACGACAAACTCCACGGTGTTGTCACTCATATTCTCGTCCACCTCGCCATTGGGGTCGTGGACTGTTATCTGAAACGTGTGGCTGCCAGGCGTGTCGAAACTGTACTCGCCGAGTTTGCAAGTGCGGGTTTTGCCATAGGTCAGCGCGGAAGTGCAGGTGATTTTCTTTGATTGCTCCTGGCCATCCACGATGTAGGTCACCATGAAGTCATTGACTTCGGTGTTGCTGACATTCTTTACCACATAGCCTACGGTGAAGGTTTGCCCCGTGGCGATGGTCTCTACCGAGGAGACGGAGGCAATGGCTATATCGGGGGCTGCGGCAGCGGTCAGTGCCAGTGCGTGAGAGCACGAGAGGATAAGGGCTGCGAGGCAGGCAAGGAGATACTGCTTGGTGTTCATGCTGTGCAGGGTGTTAGGGGGGAGGGTGAGTGGATTGTGGGCTTTATTTTGTCAGTTTGAGGCCAATCTGCATGCCGTCATAGTTGCCGAGCAGACTGCTGATGGTGCTCAGGTTGCTGCCTTTGCCCGTGAGAGAGCCGATGCCGCTGGCCAGAGAGAGCAACTTGTCTGCCTCAAAGAGCAACGACAGTTGGCGACCCGACTTGGCGACGGTGGCGTTCATCTTGCCCAGACCGTTGAGGTAGGTCATCGTCATACGGTTGCTGGAAGAATCGATGGTGTATTGGCCGCTGAGTTTCTTGCTGCCTATCGTGGCCGTATAAGTGCCGTCGTTGTTGAAGGTAAAGGTAGATGCGCCACTCTTGATGCCCATCTTGGCCAAGTTGTCGTCTATCTGCTTCTCTATCTTCGTGGCAGCCACTGTGCCGCCCACCTTGGCCAAGAGGTTTTCGCTCTCGAAGACGCAACTTGTGCCTTGGTAAGTCCATGTGCCGACAACGTCGGCGGCTTTGACGCTACCACCGCCGAGGAAGGTGGAGAGGAGGTTGCCGAGCAGACCGCTGCCGAGACCCGAGCTTGAGGAGGACGTGTTGGAGGAGTTGTGACTACCCGTGAGGGCTGAAAGGACAGGGTCGCCGCCCATGGCGTTTGCCCCCGTGCCGAGACCTGTGCAAGCCGAGAGCATAAGGGCTACTGCGGCAGCCGAGATGAAATGTAAGGTGTGTTTCATGATGTTATGTGATAGGATTATTTGTCGCGTAAGGCGTGTCACCTCATCAGATGATAGGCCACGAAGGCCACGATGTAGGCCACGGCGGTGCTGTAAATGGCCGCAAAGAGCGCGTACCGCCACCTTCCGCTTTCGGCGCGAATGGCGGCCAGCGTGGCGAAACAGGGGAAGTAGAGCAGGGCAAAGAGCATGTACGACACCGCCACAGCCCTTGTCGTCCCTGTGGAGAGGGCACTCACGAGCGCGGCATTGTCGGCATCATCGCCATCGTCGCTGCCCTCGGAGGCGTTGTAGAGTACGCCGAGCGTTGAGACCATCATCTCTTTGGCACCCATGCCCGAGAGCAACCCGATGCCCATGCGCCAGTCGAAGCCCAAGGGCGCGACGGCAGGTGCTATGGCGTGTCCCAGTGTGCCGAGCATGCTTTGCTCCTGCTGCTGTGCAGGGGTTAGGCTGTCGTCGTGCGGGAAATAGCCTAACGCCCACATGGCGATGCTGGTGATGAGGATGATGCCGCCCATCTTGCGCAGATATTCCCGCCCTTTCTCCCATGTGAGCGTGAGGACAGCGGTGAGCGACGGACGGCGGTAGAGCGGTATCTCCATTACGAAGTGGCTCTCTTCGCTGCGGTGGAAGTATTTGTTGAGCAGCCAAGCCGAAGACATGGCAACGAGGATGCCGAAGGCGTAGAGCCCCATCATGACGCTCGTGGCGCACTCGGGGAAGAACGCGAGCGTAAAGATGGTGTAGATGGGCAGGCGTGCGCTGCACGACATGAAGGGCGCGAGCATCATGGTCATCAGGCGGCTCTTGCGACTCTCTATGGTGCGCGTGGCCATGATGGCGGGCACATTGCAGCCGAAGCCCGTCAGCATGGGGAAGAAGGATTTGCCGTGCAGCCCCACGCGCCGCAGCAGAGGGTCGAACAGCAGTGCCGCTCTGGCCAGATATCCACTGTCTTCGAGGATAGAGATGAAGAAGTAGAGGATGAGAATGTTGGGCAGGAAAACGATGACGCTGCCCACGCCGCCGATGATGCCCGAGAGGATCAGGTCGCGTAGCCATCCCGTCGGGAGATGTGCGCCGAGGGCTGTGCGTAGGTAATCTACGCCCTGTTCCATCCAGTCATAGGGCACTGGCCAAGGTTGAACGTGGCATAGAAGATGCCCCACATGATGAGCAGAAACGCCACAAATGCCGTCGGTCGGTGCGCCAGATAGCGATCTACGACAGCGGTGAGGCGTGCTGTTCGCCCGGGACGCAGGGTGTAGATGCCCTCCAGCAGTGCGTGTACCAGCGCGTGGTGGTCGGGCTGATGCGGCGATCGCAGCACGGGGTATTCCTTCGGTGGGTTTTGAGCGACCATGATGGCGGCACGCAGCACCTCGGCGATGCCGCGTCCTTTTTTGGCCACACAGGGGATGAGCGGCATACCAAGCAGATGTTCGAGCCGCTGACGGTCGAGCGTGCTGCCGCTCTCTTCAAACTCATCGTAGAGGTTGAGAGCACCGACGACGGGGATGCCGAGCTCTTGCAACTGTATGGTCAGTAGGAGATTGCGTTCGAGGTTGCCCGTGTCGAGCACGTTGATGACGACATCGATATTGCCCGTTGCCAGTTCGCTGGCTACGAAAGCCTCTTCTGGAGAGAAGGCGCGCAGGCTATAAGTGCCCGGGAGGTCGATGATTTTGAGACACATTCCCTCAAAGGTCGTTACGCTCTCCACCGACGAGACGGTGACGCCTGCGTAATTGCCTGTATGCTCATGCCCTCCGCTGGCAGCGTTGAAGAAGGCTGTTTTGCCGCAGTTGGGGTTGCCGATGAGCGCGACGGTGAGGTCGGCGGTTTTGCGCTGGCGTCGTCGGCTCGTGTGGCCGCAACTGGGGCAAGTGGTGCAGAGCGCAGGGTCGCACTGCGCAGCATGGGGGTGCTCTCTGACGCCGGGCACATTCTCTAAGCCGCGTGGGCATGTCGGTGTCGGCGTGTGGGCACCAATCTCATACACTTCGGCAGTCTCTCTCTGGTCGAAGGGCACTTCGCTCAACGTGGGAGCAACGGCCACGCCTTCGGCTTCCGACTGACGGAGCGCGATCTGCTGTCCCATCATGCTGAAGATGATGGGAGAGCCCAGCGGGGCAGCGTAGAGCCGCTTGACTTCTTGCCCCGGTACGAAGCCCATTTCTTCCAGTCGAAGACGGAAGGCTTGGGAGCCTCGCACGCGTATGATATAAGCGGTATCGCCGTCGTTGAGGTGTGAGAGATTGCTCATGAAGGAGACGCTGTGTACGATAGGGTGGGACGGCGGTTACTGCTCCGCCGTCTGGGTGATGATGATGGGGGTGGTGATGCCTGCCGAAGTGAGGCGAATGGTGGCGGTGCGTGCTGCCCCCGTGGTGTTGGGCGTCAAGGTGGCGACGAGGCGGTAGGTGCCTGCCTTGCCCACTTCTTCCGAGGAGAGGGTGAGCCAGTCGGCATCGTCGTAGATGGTGCCGCCGTCTTGATAGAGCGTGAACTCTACGGGCGTGGACGTCTGGTTGGCTTTCAGTTCCTTCTGGAAGGTGACATGATATTTCTCAAAGTCGGCCGACTGCCCCGTGGGGCTAACGCCAGCGGGCTTGATGACGTTGAGCCATGGATACTGATAGACGTCGGCCTGTGCCACATAGTAGCTGTCGATGTGCACCTTGGCGTGGCGGCCTGCGCCAGTGTCGTTGAGTTGGAACGTCATCGGTACGATGCAGGTGTGAAACGCACCGTCGGTAATCTCTTCCGACTTGTGGGAAAGGGTCAGCCATGTGGCCTCGTAACTGGCACGCCAACTGTCGTAGGTCTGAATATAAAGGGTATCGGCCGTCTGGTCGGCGTAAACAAGGAAGTTGCTGCCGTTCTTGCCGCCGACATAGATTTGGTGGTATTCGGCGTCTTCGATGCAGGAGGTGGTGAGCACAGCCGTAAGGGCGAAAAGAAGTATCTTGCGCATAAGTGTAAGAATATTGGTGAATAGACAAAAGGGTTAATACCAGTCGATGTTGGTGCTGTACGAACTGCGTTTGTCCCACTTGATGGCATCGGCAAGCTCGGAAGCGCGGGCACGGAACGTGAAGTTGTAGGAGGTGAAAGGCCGTAGCACGATGGAGGCCGACATCTCAAAGCAGTGGAGGTTGCGTGAGAGCGAGATGGTGGTCATCGAGAGGTCGTGGTAGTTGAAGTCGTAGCCCGAAGTGAAAGCAATGTTCCAGCCTTGTGCGATGCGCAGATTGCCCGAGAAGTTGAGCGTCTGCGTGAAGGAATAGGGGTAGCGCATGCGGCGTTCGTTGATCTTCTTGCTGCGGTCTTCGCGCATCGTGACGCCGTAGGAGAAGGTGATGCTCCAAGGCATGGAGAAAACGAGGTAGCCGTCTTCGTCCACGGTGGCGGCTTTCTTGGGCGTCTGCTCCTGACGACCGCGTTGCAGGTCGGGGTCGAGGTTGGCTTCGTCCTCGTCGTAGTAGGCGTCCATCTCGTCGTTGGTGTCAGTGGCGGTCGGGGTGTCGGTCGCTCGGCCGCAGAGTTTGTCCCACAGCCGTTTGAGTTTCTCGTTGTTGAGGGTATAGGAGATGTTTTGGCTCAGCCCTGAAAACGGCCGAAGCGGCCGTGACTGTACTCGGTACGCTCGCCCACGACGACATTGCCATTGGGGTCAAACTCGTAGGCATAGGTGGCGAAGTTGGCGGCCAGAGAGAAGGTGTAGCTCTTGGTGAGTCGAAGGCGCAGACGCATGGCGAGGTCGCTCCATGGGCGCACCTTGGCCGCCATGTTGTAGGACATCGAGGCCGAGAGTTCATCGATGATAGACACCTTGCGCACACCTGTGCTGTCGCGGTCGGACTTGACCTTCATCTCGAGGTTGTTGGAGATGGAGAAGTTGAGCATCGCCTGCTTGGTGCCCGACGGGTAACCATAGATGCCGCCTTGATAGGGCGAGTATTGCACGGTGCTCACCGTGCCGTCTGCATCGGTGCGGACATAGGAGTCCATGTAGCCGTAATGGGCGGTGGTGAAGTCGGGGGCGTAACTGACGCTCACGCTGGGCTTGAAGACATGGCGAATGGCTTGCACCTTGTCGCCAAAGATTTTGCGCGAAGGGATGTAGAAGCCGTAAAGGGTGGTGTTGGCCGAGAGCGCGGTGTTCCAATCGTAGAGGTTGTAGAAGCCGTAGGTGGTATCGCAAAGTTCGCGCTGTCCAACGGCATCCCACGACCGCTTCTCGCGGCGCAGGTACATGACGTCGTGGAAGTTGAACGACGCGGTGAGGTTGATGTATTTCAGCACTTGGAATGTGGCGTCGATGGGGATGCGGTGTTGCATGCCATTGCGCCAGTCTTTGGCCAAGTTGCTGTGGAGGAGACGGTCTTCCTTGGTGGTGATGGAGTTGGAAATCTGTCCCGTGTAAGACACCGAAATCTTCTCATACCAGCGTTCGCGTCCGGAGAAGTGCTTGCGGCGGAAGGGGTAGATGCGGTTGAGCTGGATGCTGAGGTCGGGCAGCGTGACGGCCAACGATGAGTCGCGCATGTTCTGCGTGATGTTGCCCGAGCCCGAGATGGTGAGGCCGAAGCTGGGGAAAGTGCGGGAGAAACTTACCGAAGAGGCGCGTGTCGATTGCGAGTAGGAGAGGGGATTGTAGAGGCTTTCGAGATTCTTGCGCTCATAGTTTTCGGAGGCGAAGTTCACGCGTGCCGAGAAGGACACATTGGGGTTGGCTTTTGTGTCCTTACTGTGCGTCCACTGCACTTTCAGGCTCTTCGTCTTCATGTAGTCGGGCATGTTCTTGTCGCCCTCCACGGTGGTGAGGTAGGAGACGTAGAAGTTGCCGCGATAGTGGTAGCGTTTGTTGTAGTTCATCTCGGCGGAGAGTCCCCACGAGCCCTTGGTGTAGATTTCGCCAAGGAGCTTGAGGTCGTAGTGGTCGGAGAGGGCGAAGTAATAGCCGCCGTCGCGCAGGTAGAAGCCGCGGCTGGTCTCGTCGCCATAGGACGGCATGATGAAGCCCGAAGAGTATGATTTGTTGAAGGGGAAAAAGCCGTAGGGGATGGCAATGGGTAGGGGGACGTCTTCCACGACGAGGTAGGCGGGGCCGAAGACGATGTCCTTGCCCGGGTGCACCTTGGCGCGGGTGAGCGAGAGGTAGAAGTGCGGGTGGGCGGCATCGCAAGTGGTGTATTTCGCGCTTTGCAGGTACATCGTGCCGTCCTCTGTGCGCTTGGACTGGCCGCTGACGAGGAAGCCATTGCCCTCCGTCGTGCTGACATTGTGAATGAAGCCGCGCTTGGTCTTGAAGTTGAGCGAGATGCGATCGCTCTCATACTGGTCTTTGCCTTGCTTGAAGATGGGGATGCCCGTGAGCACTTCGGCTGTGTCGCGTGCGCCCGAGGCGTGGACGAGCGAAGAGTCCATGTGCATCGTGATGCGTGCCGCAGCCAAGTCCATGTTTTGGTACAGCACCTTGGCGTCGCCGAAGAGGTGCGCATAGCCTGTCTCGGCGTCATAGATGAGAGAGTCGGCACTGCTGTATGTGATGGGGGAGTCGATGCCCGGCTTCTTGCGTGCTGTGCTGTCCGTCGTGAGGCTGTCGGCCACTTCGAGCGAGCCTGCGCCGAGACTGACTACCGTGTCGGGCCACAATGGTGGTGCTGCGAGGCTATCGGGCAGGCTGTCGGTGGGGGGCGTAACAAGGCTGTCGCTGCATGCTGTGGCAGGGGCGTGCCGCAGTGGCAGCACGCCGTGACGGGGTGTTGCAGCAAGGCTCAGCAGAAAGAGCGCGATTAGCGATATGAGGCACGCGCGACGCATAGGTACATAAAAGCGTGCGCAAAGGTACAACTTTTTTTTCAAACACAGGCGATGTGCTGCCCCATCTTTGCAATTATTAACCTTATTTGCGCCGCTTTGAAGCGCAAAGACGGTGGCTTGGGATGCAGCGGTTGTGGTCGAAATGTCGGTAAGGTGCGCAGTCGTATTGATTTGTAAACGGACGGCAGAAAATGTAAATCGGCAGGGGATTTTTGTCGTTGCGGCGTGCTGAAAGCGGCATTTGCTCGGCGCGTGGCGCGCGTCTGCCCGCGTCGTGTCATCTGTCTGGGCAGAGCGTGATGTCTGTCTGCCCTTACGCGCTGCACGACAAGGGCAGATGAGGCGTGCGATTTGCCTGTGAACGAGATGGCGCGGTGGATGTAATGTGCAGTGTCTCACCGCGTTGCGTGTGGTGGCCGAGAATGGCGCGCAGCGGCACTCGCGTGCCGTCGTTTCTCTTCGGCCCATTCTCGCGGCATTACGCGAGCTTGGGAATTGGTCTGAAAGTCGGTTTTGTGTAGGTCGAAAGCCTTGGCTGTAACCGCGTGTGCGCAAAAAAATGTGTGGGCTTGCTTGGTTGTTAAAAAATAAAAGCGTATCTTTGTAGCGCAAATACTTGTGTTCACTTTCTACCCAAAGCGCAATGAAACGCATTTTGACCCTTGCTATGACTGCACTTTTCACGACGCTCGGCACAGCGGCACAGGACGCTGCCGACGACTTCCCCTATAACGACGAGCAGTTTGCCGACATCCAGATGCTCCGCTATCGCGTCGATGGATTTGACGAACTCTCACTGCGTCAGAAGACCCTCGTCTATTACCTCAGCGAGGCTGCCTTGGCCGGTCGCGACATCCTCTTCGATCAGAACGGCCGCTACAACCTCCGCATACGCCGTATGCTCGAAGCCGTCTATACCGACTACGCTGGCGACCGCTCGGGCAAGGACTTCCAAGCCCTCAGTACCTACCTGCGCCGCGTATGGTTCTCCTCGGGCATTCACCACCACTATGGCTCGGAGAAATTCGTGCCCGAGTTTAGCGAGAAATGGCTGCGCCAGACGCTGACCGATATGGGCTATGAGGAGCAACTGCCGCCTCCTGCCTTGGGGCTGCGTCCTGCCGTAGGCACTAATGTCCACACATGGGAGGCACTCATGCCCGTCATCTTCGACCCCACCGTGATGCCGATGCGCGTCAATCAGAAGGACGGCGATGACCTCGTGCTGACCTCGGCCGAGAACTACTACGGCGAAGGTGTGACGCAAGCCGAGGCCGAAGAGTTTTACGCCCAGCGTAAGCCCGCCGCCGACCCGCGTCCCGTCATGATGGGGCTCAACTCGCGTCTCGTGCGTGGCGAAGACGGCTTCCTCACCGAGCGCGTATGGCGCGTAGGTGGCCTCTACGGTACGGCCATAGAGCGCATCGTGGACAATCTGGAAAAGGCCATTCCCTTTGCCGATACCCCACAGCAAGCGCGCGTGTTGGCCAAACTCGTGGAGTATTACCGCACGGGCGACCTCCGCACCTTTGACGAGTATGCCATCCTTTGGCTCAAAGATACCGCCTGCACCGTCGATTTCACCAACGGATTTACCGAGACCTACGGCGACCCCTTGGGCATGAAGGCCTCGTGGGAGGGCTTTGTCAATATCAAAGACCGCGCCGCCACCGCACGCACGGAGACACTCTCGGCCAATGCCCAGTGGTTTGAAGACCACTCG
>JAGHRU010000164.1 GCA_018066225.1 Candidatus Equimonas enterica | reverse complement strand
AAGCGATGCAGTCGCTTGTGGTGCAAGCCACGCAGGGCACAGTGAAGATGGCGCCGATAGAGGCACGGATGAGGTTGGGATTGTAGAGGTCGGTGAGTGGGTCGCAAACAATGACGGCGTCGGCTCCGGCAGCATCGGCACTGCGTAGCACGGCGCCGAGGTTGCCCGGTTTCTCCACGCTTTCGAGCACCACGACCAAGGCGTTTTCTTTCAAGTGCAGGTCGTCGAGGGTGCGCTTTGGGGCGACGACTTCGGCGATGACGCCTTCGGTGCTGCCGCGGTAGGCCATGCGGTCGTAGAGGTCAGCGCTGACTTCTATGCAGCGTGTCGCGGCGGGGAGGGTGAAGCGTGCAGACGGGTTGTCGCTTCCCAAGAGGGCAGGGCAGTAGTAGAGCGTGGTGATGGTGAGACCTGCTGCGAGACAATGCGCTATCTCGCGCTGTCCTTCGGCCACGAATACGCCTTGACTGCGTCGCTCGGCAGACTTCTGCGTCAGCGCGATGAGGCGTTTGATTTTGCTGTTTTGAGCACTGGTGATTTTCTCGTTCATAGGTGGTGTGAAACGGTCTGGGCAGACGGTTTTTCCTGTCTGGGCAGACGGTTTTTCTTGTTTGGGCAGATAGTTTTTCCTGCTTGGGCAGATAGGAAAATGCCTGTCGCCATACCTTATTTATATTACGCGCGCGTAGCAACGACAAACCTTGGCAGGCCGAAGCAGTCATCGTGGGTGGTGATGCTGGCGAAGTCTGCGGGTGGGAATAAGGCTGCCGTCTCCTTCACCAGCGCGCTGTTACATTCCACGGCGATGGTGCCGCCACGGCGCAAAGCGTGCTGGGCCAGGGTGACGAGTGCGCGATAGAAACGCAGCGGGTCGTCGTCGGGTACGAAGAGCGCGGTGGCGGGCTCGTAGTCGAGCACATGACGCGCCATCGTGCTGCGCTCGTGCTCACACACATACGGCGGATTGCTCACCATCAGGTCATACTGTGGGCTCTGCTGCGCTGCCTCGTGGGCTGCGCGCAGCATGTCGCGCCTCTCCCACTGCACGCTGACGCCCATAGCGCGCCCATTCTCCCGGGCCACGGCCAGTGCCGCCTCGGAGATGTCCCAAGCCGTGACGCACGCTGTGCCCTCTGCGCTACGGCGATGCTGCTGTGTCCATAGGGCCAGCATCGTGGCCAGACAACCGCTTCCTGTGCCAAGGTCGAGCACGGTGGCGGCGCGTGGCAGCCCCTCCAAAGCGGCTATGGCGAGTTGCAGCAGTCCTTCTGTCTCGGGACGCGGGATGAGGGTGGCGGGCGTCACGCGAAAGTAGTGTCCTGCCCACAGCGCACGTCCTACGGCATACTGTATGGGCTGGCCTTGGCGTAGGGCTGTGCAGATTTGCCGCAGCAAAAGGGCTTCATCTCGCGTAAATTGCTTATCTTTGCCCACGGAGACCGCTGTACGATCGAGCCCGAAGGCGTCTTCCAGCGCAGCAA
>JAGHRU010000016.1 GCA_018066225.1 Candidatus Equimonas enterica | reverse complement strand
AGGCATAGGGGACGCTGCGAGCGGCGGTGTCGCCGTGGGTGGCAGCGTCCCCTATGGGTGACAGATGGGCAGCGTGTGCAGGCGCACTTACGCCTTCATGGCTTCGCGTATGCGCTCTCGTGTGCCTGCGGAGGCGGGGACGAGCGGCAGACGGTGCGTCGGCCCTATCTTCTCCATCACGCAGAGCAGACACTTGATGCCGACGGGGTTGCCCTCTACGCCCATGAGCTTGTAGAGGTCGCTGAAAGAGCGGTGCAGCGCGAGGGCTTCGGTGTAGTCGCCCGCGAGAGCGGCGTGCACCATTTCGCCGAAATCGAGCGGATAGGCATTGCCGATGACGGAGATGACACCCACGGCACCTACGGTGAGCAACTCCAGCGTGATGGCGTCGTCACCGCTGATGACTTCAAAGCCCTCGGGGGCAGCGGCCACGATGTCCTCTATCTGCTGTATGCGTCCCGAGGCTTCCTTGACGGCGACGACGTTGTCGCAGTCGGCAGCGATGCGTAGCGTGGTGCTGGCTTCGAGATTGACGCCGGTGCGTGAAGGCACGTTGTAGAGCACGACGGGCAGCGGTGAGGCTTCGGCGATGGCCTTGTAGTGCTGGTAGAGGCCCTCCTGCGTCGGCTTGTTGTAGTAGGGCGTGACGATGAGCACGCCGTCATAACCAGCGAGGTCGGCGGTGGTGAGATAGCGGCAAACGTCGGCGGTGCAGTTGCTGCCGCAGCCCAGGATGAGGGGCACGCGAGCGGCGTTCACCTCACGCACGGTCTGCATGATGGCGGCACGCTCCTCGGCCGAGAGGGTAGGGGTTTCGGCTGTCGTGCCGAGCACGCAGAGGAAGTCGGCACCTGCGGCGATGTCCTCTTCCACCAGTGCGCGCAAAGCGGGGTAATCGACGTCTCCCGAAGGAGTGAAAGGCGTGACGAGGGCGATGCCGAGGCCACGAAAGGGATTGGGTGTGCGCATACGTTCTTAACTTATTGCGTGCAAAGTTACAAATAAATTGCCAAGTAGCCAAGCCCCAACAAGGCTTTTTCGCTGTGTCCCGAGGTCGGGCTGTGGAGAAATCGGCCAAGGTCGAAAGGGCCGAAAAGCGCAAAAATTTTGACAATCTCGGCGTGGCCATTTAGCGCGCTACGGCGGGCAGAAATCGTCGTTACAGGAGGGCGTGTGCCGCTCTCTGCGCTTGCCATTTTCACGATGCGGGCAGACACGAAAGACGCGCTGCCCACGTCGTGCGCCCGCTTTGCCCTTGCTGTGCGTCGCGTCTGCCCATATCGTGAGCATTTGATGGGGGTGTGAGGTGTGCTGTTTGGTGTTACCACGCTGTCTGTCAGCGCATTACGTAGATGCTACGAGAAGGCTGTTTTCGCGGACTTCGGCTGTCGCGCCCGCGTTTGTCGCCTTCTCAACGCCTTTGGCGGGCGGCTGCGTGGCGGTCGCTGCCCAGAGCGTACCGACAAACTGACCAATGGCGCGCGTTTACTATATATAATATGGTCTGCCGTTTGGGCTATGCCTCGCCGATGCGTGCGAGGAAGTCGTCTTCGCTCACTAGGGGCACGCCGAGTCGCTCCGCCTTCTCGCGCTTGGCGGGCCCCATGTTCTCGCCTGCGAGGACGAAGGTCGTCTTGGCCGAGATGCTCGACACGTTTTTGCCGCCATGCGCCTCGATGAGCGTCTTGTAGGCTTCGCGGGAGTGGCGCGTGAAGGTGCCGCTGATGACGATACGCTCGCCCGTGAGCACCGACGAGCGTTGGGCTGTCTCGGGCATCTGCATCTGTACGCCTGCTGCTGCCAAGCGGTCGATGCGCGTCGTGTTGCGGCTGTCGGCGAAGTAGCGGAGCACGCTCTCGGCGATGGTGCTGCCGATGCCTTCCACGCTTAGCAGGTCTTCCTCGCGGGCGGCACGCAGATGGGCCATGTCGCGGAAGTGGTGGGCGAGCGACTTGGCGGCCACCTTACCCACGAAGCGGATGCCGAGGGCATAGAGTACGCGGTCGAAAGGCACCGTGAGCGAGCGTGCTATGCCCGCGATGTAGTTCTGTCCCGCCTTGGGTGTGGTGGCCAGAGCCGGGGCATCGTCGTCCAGCGGTGCGCCGAAGAAGAGGGACTGCGCCGTCTCTGACGCTCTCTGGCGCACGATGTATAGCCCGTCGGTGCGCTGCACCAAGCGCAGGTCGTAGAGATCTGCCACGTCGGTGATAAGCCCCGCGGCATACCACGCATCGATGGTCTCGGGACCGATGCTGTCGATGTTCATCGTGTCGCGCGTGATGAAGTGCTCTATGCGCCCCTTGATTTGCGGCGGGCAGGTGGCGTCGTTGGGGCAGTAGTGAGCAGCCTCCCCGTCGTAGCGCACCAGTGGCGTGCCACACTCGGGACAGTGCGTGGCGAAGGTGACGGCAGGCCCTAAGGCTGCGGTGCGCTGCGTCGTATCGACACCGACAATCTGCGAGATGATTTCGCCGGCTTTCTCCACCAACACCGTGTCGCCAATGTGCAGGTCGAGGCTGCTGATGATGTCGGCATTGTGGAGCGATGCGCGCTTGACGATGGTGCCCGAAAGCAGGACTGGTTGCATGTTGGCCACAGGGGTGACAGCCCCCGTGCGCCCCACCTGGAAGGTCACTGCCGTGAGCGGTGTGGCGGCACGCTCGGCCTGAAACTTGTAGGCGATGGCCCAGCGTGGCGACTTGGCCGTGTAGCCCAGTTGCTCCTGCTGCGCTATGCTATCGACTTTCAGCACGATGCCGTCGGTGGCTACGGGCAGGTGGCGGCGGCCCTCGTCCCAGTGGTCGATGAAGGCGTAGATGTCGTCGAGGCTATGCGCCATGGTCATCGCGTCGCTCACGCGGAAGCCCCACTCGCGGCAGCGCATCATGTTGTCGTAATGGCTCTGATGGGGGATGTCCTCGCCGAGCAGATAGTAGAGATAGGCATCGAGGCGACGCTCGGCCACGACGGCAGAGTTGCGGCTCTTGAGCGTGCCACTCGCGGCATTGCGTGGGTTGGCAAAGAGCGGCTCTTCACGGCGTTCGCGCTCGGCATTGAGGGCTTCAAATGAACGCCACGGCATGAGCACCTCGCCGCGGATTTCAAAGGACGCGGGGTAGTCGCCGCCCTCGGGCAACACCAGCGGTATGCTCGCTATGGTGCGCACGTTGGCCGTGACGTCGTCGCCTTTGACGCCGTCGCCACGGGTCAGCGCCTGTGTCAGTCGGCCGTGCTCGTAGGTGAGCGCGATGCTCAGACCGTCGAATTTCAGTTCGCAGCACACCGCAAACGGTGTGCCGCCGAGCCCGCTTTGTACGCGTGCGTACCACTCGCTCACATCGGCGCGGTTGTAGGTGTTGCCCAGCGAGAGCATGGGGTAGCGGTGCGCCACCTGCTGGAAGTCGTGCCCCAGGTCGCTGCCCACGCGTTGCGTCGGCGAGTTGGGGTCGAAGCGCTCGGGGTGGGCGGCTTCGAGGCTTTGGAGTTCGTGCATCAGCGCGTCAAACTCTTGGTCGCTGATGGTGGGCGCGTTATCTACATAGTAGCGGTGATTGTGGGCGTGCAGTGCCTGTCGTAGTTGGTCTATGCGGTCCATGTCGTGATGTCGGGAGATAAGTATGCGCAAAGTTACGAACTATTTGCCACTTTACGGGCAGGAAAAGTCTGTTTTTTCGCTCTTTGAGCGTATGAACGCCGCTTTTGCTTTGTCTTCCCACATATTTTCCGTAATTTTGCAAGCACTATGCGCATAGACATCATCACCGTATTGCCTGAAATGCTCGATGGCTTCATCAACACGAGCATACTGGCGCGTGCCCAGAAGAAGGGCCTTGTAGAGATACATCTCCACAATCTCCGCGACTACACACGGGATAAGCATCGCCGCGTCGATGACTATCCCTATGGCGGGGCTGCTGGCATGGTCATGCAGTGTCAGCCTATCGACGACTGCATCGCCGCCTTGACACGCGAACGCCATTACGACGAAATCATCTTCACCGCTCCCGATGGCGAAAAGTTCGACCAGCCACTGGCCAACGAACTTTCGCTCAAAGAGAACATCATCATCCTATGCGGTCACTACAAAGGCATCGACTACCGCATACGAGAGCACCTCATCACGCGCGAAATCTCCGTGGGCGACTATGTCCTCACGGGAGGCGAACTCGCTGCGGCGGTGATGGCTGACGCCATCGTGCGTATCGTGCCGGGCGTCATCGGCGATGAGCAGTCGGCGCTCTCCGACTCTTTCCAGG
Organism: Candidatus Equimonas enterica; assembly: GCA_018066225.1. GTDB lineage: Bacteria > Bacteroidota > Bacteroidia > Bacteroidales > Bacteroidaceae > Alloprevotella > Alloprevotella enterica. The sequence goes on along the minus strand of JAGHRU010000016.1, from coordinate 2,043 downwards.
ACAACCTTCTCGAGCCGCCTGTCTATACCCGCCCTGCCGAGTATAAGGGCTGGCGCGTGCCCGACATACTGCTCTCGGGGCATGAAGCCAAAATAGCCGAATGGGAGATGCAGCAAGCCCTCGAACGCACCAAGCGTTTGCGCCCCGACTTGCTGGACTGACGCCATATCGTGGTCGGGAGGTGGCGAGCCCGACGCTCGCTTACGGCCAAAGCAAAACGACAAAGCGGCTGACGCAGAGCGCGTCAGCCGCTTTGTCGTGGCTTTGCAGTGGGCAGTGTGACAGCCCGGGATGTGCGGCGGTTAGCCGCGCTCTGCCCGCACGTCGATGGCTATCTTTGCACGCCTTGGGTCGTTGGTGATGAGCAGTATGCGACTGCGTCCCTTGAAGTACTTGGAGTTGGCGTTGATGGTGACTTTCAGCGGCACGGTCTCGCCCGGGAGAATGTGCTGTTTGCTGATGCTGACCGTGATGCCCGGGTTATAGACCTGCAACGCTGTGATGCTGAGCGGGCTCTGACCGGTATTGCTGATGGCCACTTCCCCTTTCATCTTCTTCTTGCCCGCTTGCGCCGAGAGGTCGAGCAAGGTGTCGCAGACGGCCACAGGCGCGACGGAGAGTTCGCGCTCCGACATGGTGAACTCGGGGAGCAACGTAGCGCTGATGCCTATCTGGTGATCCTTGTTTACGCGGTCGCCTTTGTAGCGCGCCACATAGACATCGGTCTGCGTGAGCCCCATGTCGTGCAGTTCGCGGGTGTTGAGCGTGAGGGTTATCTTACCCACGCACCCCGGACGCAGCAGGGTGGGGGAGGCTTCTGCTATGAGGTATTTGGGCAGGTGCATAAGCGTCGGCTCGTAGTTGCGCTTGCTGCCGTTGAGCACCATAATCACCTTTTGCGGCGTGTCGCCACGGTGTACGTCGTCAAACTCCACTTGGTCGGTGCTCAGATAGATGTCATCGACTTGGAAGGGGAAGTGCTCTATCGCGTTGCCGAGCTCGGTGACGACACAGCCCGTGATGGTCAGATAGTCGGGCTGCTCACGCTCGTTGGTATAGACGCCGATATACTTGGTGAAATGTCCGAGTTGCTGCGCGTCGAAACTCACGGTGAGGTTGGCCGATTCGCCCGGTGCAATAGCCGTTTGGGGGTAATCGACGCTGGTGCAGCCGCAGTCGGTGCGCACATCGCGGATAAGCAGCGGTGCGTCGCCCGCGTTGGTGAGCGTGAAGGTTGTGATATTGGAGAGTTTCCAGAGCACATCGCCCATCTCGTGTTGGGCATGGTCATAGACGCCGCGAGGCTGGCTGTAAGCCGCGAGGGCGAGGAGGGAGAAAAGCAGGGTGAGTAGCGTGTGTCGTGTCATAGAGGATAGCAATGAAATGGCCTCAAAAGTAGAGGTTTTGCGGCCTGCGATGTTGAAAACACTGCAAAGTTAGCACCCTTCGCGCAATTCTCAAAGGATTTTTTCTTTTTTTACGAAAAAAATATTGTACTTTTGCACACTGATAGAGGCCGCCCTCCCAGAGCGTGTGGGCTTTCCCGTGCTTTAACGCAGAGCGACGCACGACGGGGCTTTTCCGCTCTGCCCAGATAGGAAAAACTATCTGCCCAGATCGTGAAAACTGTCTGCCCTTGTCGTGAAAACTGTCTGCCCTTGCGCGGTGGCTGTGCCTTCGGGTCGCTTGCGCCTCTATGCCCCACGAAGCCTAAAACTACCAAGATGAAACATTTACTCGCTCTCCTTGTCGGCATGGTGACCCTCACCAGTGTCGCTGCCTTTGCTGCCGACGATGTGCCGACCACGCGCCTGCCGCTGGCCAAGACATTCCGCTACCGCTTGACGCTGCGCGACAAGGCCCATTCGCCTTACTCCCTGCACCATCCCGAGGCTTACCTCTCGCCCAAGGCCATCGCCCGCCGTCAGCGGCTCGGCATTGCTGTGACCGAAGAGGATTTCCCCGTCAATCCGGCGTATCTCGACGCCATCTGCTCGACTGGCGTGCGTGTCGTCGTGACCAGTAAGTGGAGCAACACGGTGC
>JAGHRU010000150.1 GCA_018066225.1 Candidatus Equimonas enterica | reverse complement strand
CCACTGGGGTATCGGCCTTTCCCGCCACGCCACACCACACAGCAAGCACGGGGTAAGCGGCTCTATACTGACCGCTAAAAGCGAAAAGATGGTCGATGTCGCGGGAGAGTCAGAGGTGTTCGCGTTTGCCAAAGGTGGGCATATTTCTATTCTTTCTTGGCCTTCGCCGTAGCGGCTTTCTTGGTCGTAGTGGCGGCTTTCTTGGCAGGTGCTTTGGCCGTCGTGGCCTTCTTGGCGGTCGTCTTCTTGGTCTTCGTAGCCTTGGCCTCGGCATCCTTCTTTTTCTCCTCTTCGAGATATTGCTCTATGCTCTTGGTGATAGAAGGTGCTCCCGGGGTAGGCGCGATGAGGTCAATGGCCAGTCCGGCTTCCTCCATCGCCTTCTGCGTGGCCGCGCCGAAGCAAGCCAAGCGCACGTTGCTCTGCTTGAAGTCGGGGAAACTCGTAAGGAGGCTGTGCACACCAGCGGGTGTGAAGAGCACCACCATATCCACATCACGAAGCGCATCGGCCGAGAGCGGATTGCAGACCGTGCGATACATGACGCACTGGGTGTACTTGAGTTTCTTCTCGTCCAGCAAGTTTTGCACCTCGGTGCTATGGACATCGCTCTGCGGGATGAGGAATTTCTCTCCCTTGTGCTTGTACATGGTTTGCACCAGTTCGGGCCATCGGCCACTGCTGCCGAAGAACACCTTGCGCTTGCGATACTGGACGAAGTTTTGTATATAGAGTATGATTTGCTCCGACAAGCCGTAGTACTTCATATCTTCGGGCAACTTGACGCGCAACTCGCCGCAGAGTCGGAAGAAGTTTTCGATGGCATGCTTGGAGTTGAATACCACGGCTGTATGATCGAGGATATTGACCCGTTGGTCTCGAAACTCACGAGTGCTGATGCCCTCCACCTTGATGAGGGGCTGAAAGTCGAACTCTACGCCATACTTCTCGGCGATGTCGAAATACGGCGATTTAGGGGTCGTGGGAGCAGGCTGGGAAACGAGTATTTTCTTTATCATGGTCTGCTTAGTTTAGTTGTTGCAGGTAGTGGCTCATCAGCGCGATGGCGCGCCATGCGAAAAGGGCGGGCACTAATTCGAGCGTGCAAAAGTACAAAAAAATATGCACATAGGCCTGATTTCCTGCGAAAAAGATGCGTAAAGTCTTGTATAGCAGCATGATTTTGCCAATCAGGGCTATCACTATTGCGGCTATCAGCGCGTGCTCTATCGTGATGGGCGCGTAGGTCATCACGAAGTCCAAGAGCAGCCACATCCCGCCCATAAACAGCGCGATGACGCACTGCATATCGCCCCATTTGCGGCGGGCTTCGGCGGCAAAGAAGATGCCATTTATCATGCTCCCGAGCGTGAACTTCAAGGCATAGATTAGTAGCGGCAACGCTGTGCAAAGGGGCAGCACGCACCACGGCTCATGGAAGTGGAAGACAGCGGGCGCATAGGCCACCGTGCAGTGCAAGCCGAAGACGCCGAGGGCAAGTGCACTGAGCACTATCATAAAGAAGCCACCGCGTAGCACCTTCTCCTCGGGCTTGGCGAAGAGGTTGGCGCGCTTACGGTTGCGGAAGAAGTCACCCAGCCAGTCGCCGATGAAGTGACGCGCACCGATGGCTGTCCAGACGAGGATGAAGAGGCCCAAAAGCAGTGTGCCGACGGCGGTGTCATCGTAGCGCACATTCCACGCCACAGGTTTGCCGACGACGCCATCGGGCTGCATGAGGGTAGCGGCTTCGCGCCATATCGCAGCGCGGTCGCGCGCTGGCGGCACGCTGTCGCCAAACATCCGCGCCACCGCCTGATAGTCCACCATCGGGGGCACGACATAGCCGCCGAAGGCAGGGACGCTATCGGGAGAGAGCAGTGGCGGCACGCTGATGTGCAGGGTGTCGCCGGCTGACTGGGCAAGCGAGTCGAAGAGACTGGGCATGGGCTAACGGATAAGGGGGTGAAACGGCAGCAGCGAACAGGGCTATGCAGCGCGGCTCAAAGGGCAGCGTACTTGCGCACGCTCTTGTCCCAGAGCGGCGTGGTCTCGCAGAGGCGCACGGCCGCGTCGGCGGTGGTGGCGACTTGCCATATCTGGCTGTGTGCCTCGCGCATAAAGTGCTGATCGACGCAGCGGGCAAACTGCTGCAAGAGCGGGCCGAAGTAGTCGTCAATGTTGAGGATGACGATGGGCTTTAAGTACAGGCCGAGTTGCTTCCAGGTGATGATTTCGAGGAGTTCTTCCAGCGTACCCACACCGCCTGGCAGGGCAATGACGGCATCGCTCTGGGCAGCCATCGTGTCCTTGCGCTCGTGCATGTCGGCAGTGACGATGAGCCGTGTCATGCCGTCGTGTTGCCACCCTTGCTCCACCATAAACTCGGGGATGACACCTACGGCCGTGCCTCCTGCGGCGAGGCAAGCGTCGGTGCAAGCCCCCATCAGCCCAATGCGGCCTGCGCCGTTGATGAGGGTGTGCCTACGCTGGGCTATGGTGCGGCCGAGGTCGGCGGCGGCGGCCTTGTAGATGTCGGGCACTTGGCCACTGCTGGCACTATATACGGTGATGTTCATAAGGCGACGAGAGGTTAAGCGAGGCCAAAGGCTTGACGGACGCGCTCCACATAGTCGAGTTTTTCCCAAGTGAAGAGTTCGACCTCAACGTCACGCTCTGGCAAGCCGCGCGTGGCGAAGTGCTTGGTGACGACCTTCGGCTGCCGCCCCATATGGCCGTAACTGGCGGTCTCTTCGTAGATGGGGCCTCGGAGTTTGAGGCGCGTTTCTATGTCGTAGGGACGCAGGGAGAAGATGGCGGCCACCTGCTCGGCTATCGCGCCGTCGCTCATGCCGACATGTGCCGTGCCATAGGTATTGACATAGATGCTGACGGGGTCGGCTTTGCCGATGGCGTAGGAGAGTTGCACGAGCATCTCGTCGGCCACGCCTGCTGCCACCATATTCTTGGCGATGTGGCGCGCAGCATAGGCCGCCGAGCGGTCCACCTTGGAGGGGTCTTTGCCCGAGAAGGCACCACCGCCATGCGCACCGCGGCCGCCGTAGGTATCGACGATGATCTTGCGTCCCGTAAGGCCAGTGTCGCCGTGCGGGCCGCCGATGACAAACTTGCCCGTAGGATTGACATAGTAGCGTATGGCGGGGTCGTCAAACATGGCGCGCACCTCGGGCGTGACCACGCGCTCACGCAGCACACGGGGGATGAGGATGTGGCGCACGTCATGGGCGATACGCTCCACCATAGCCGCATCGGCAGCGTCCTGGCTGCCCGCCTCGTCGGCGGTGATGAAGGGGTCGTGCTGCGTGGAGAGCACGATGGTGTGGATGCGTCGGGCATGGCCTTCGTCGTCATATTCCACGGTGACTTGGCTCTTGCTGTCGGGACGGAGATAGGTCATCTCCTTGCCTTCCTTACGGATGTCGGCGAGCACGATGAGCAGATCGTGAGCCAGCGAAAGGGGCAGGGGCATATAGGTGTCGGTCTCGTTGTTGGCGTAGCCAAACATCATGCCTTGTCGCCTGCGCCTTGCGCTTCGGGGGCTTCGCGCTCCACGCCACGGTTGATGTCGTCGCTCTGCTCGTGGATGGCAGAGAGCACGCCGCAGGAGTCGGCATCAAACTGATACTCGGCCTTGGTATAGCCGATGCGGCGTATGGTGCGGCGCACGATTTCCTGCAAGTCGGCATAGGCTTCGGACTTAACTTCACCAGCCACGATGACCTGTCCAGTGGTCACGAGCGTTTCGCAAGCTACTTTGGAGTTGGGGTCATAGGCCAGCAACTCGTCAAGCACGGCATCCGAGATTTGGTCGGCTACCTTGTCGGGGTG
>JAGHRU010000098.1 GCA_018066225.1 Candidatus Equimonas enterica | reverse complement strand
GTCCCTCCTTATTGGTGCTGCGCAGGGCTTGGTCGGCAAAGTCCCAGATGAAGCCGCCTTGAAATTTGGGATAGCGGCGCACAAGCGTCCAATAGTCGTAGAAGTTGCCGAGGCTGTTGCCCATAGCGTGGGCGTATTCCGAGGGGATGAAGGGGCGGGCATCGGCGTTGGTCGCCCAGCGTGCGCAGTAGTCAGGCGAGGGATACTGCGGGCAGAATATGTCGGTGTGTGGGCGCGTCTCGGCGCGTTCATACTGCACGGGACGCGACGGGTCGTAGGCTTTGAGACAGGCATAGATACGGGTGAAAACATCGCCATCGCCAGCCTCGTTGCCCATGCTCCACGCGATGATGCACGGGTGGTTCTTGAGCACAAGCACGTTGTTGCGGTTGCGTTCCATGTGGACTTCGCTGAACTCTGGACGCTTGGCCAGGCAGCGGTCGCCGTAGCCGAAGCCGTGGGTCTCGAGATTGGCCTCTGCCACGACATAGAGGCCGTATTGGTCGCAGAGGTCGTAGAAGCGTGGGTCGTTGGGGTAGTGGGCGGTACGGACGGCGTTGATGTGGTGGGCTTTCATCATCTTGATGTCCGAGAGCATACGCTCTGGGCTGACCAGATAGCCGCCATCGGGGTCCATCTCGTGGCGGTTGGTGCCCTTGATGATGACGCGTCGCCCATTGACGAGCAGCAGGTGGTCGCGTATCTCCACCTTGCGCAGGCCCACGCGTTGCGTGGTGCTCTGCAGCGTGTGCCCTTGCGGGTCATTGAGGTCGATGCGCAGCGTGTAGAGATGGGGCGTCTCTGCCGTCCATGTCAGCGCGTCGGGCACGGAGAGCGTGGTGCGTGTCGTGTCGGCGGTGACAGGGCGTTGCGCTGTGGCCTTCACGCTGCCGTCGGGCGCGAAGAGGGTGAAGACGGCTTGGCAGCCACGGGCGGCGCAGGTGGTGAGGCAGACTGCGGCTGTGCCGTCGCGGTAGTCGCGCTGCAAATCGACATCAGCGCGGATGTCGCTGATGTGGGTCTTGGGGCGTGCGTAGAGATAGACCTCGCGGGCGATGCCCGAGAGTCGCCAGAAGTCTTGGTCTTCGAAGTAGGAGCCGTCCGACCAGCGCATCACTTGCAGGGCGATGAGGTTGCGCTCTCCATAGCGGATGTGGCGTGTGAGGTCAAACTCTGCGGCCACCTTGCTGTCTTCGCTATACCCTATGGCGTGGCCATTGACCCATACCTGCACGTTGCTGGTAGCCGAGCCGATGTGCAGCACGACCTGTTGTCCGCGCCATGCTCGGGGGATGTCGATGCTGCGGCGGTAGGAGCCTGTGTAGTTGTTCCTCTCTTCCACGAAGGTGGGCACGGGGGTGAACTGCGTGCTCCATGGGTAGCCGAAGTTGATGTAGGTGGCGTCGCCGTAGCCATTGACTTCCCAGATGCCGGGCACGGGGAAGAGCGTCCATGCACTGTCGTCGTAGTCGGGACGCTCGAAGCCTCGGGGGCGGTCGTAGTGGTGGCGGTCGAAACGAAAACGCCACTTACCTTCGAGAGATAAGTAGCGTGTGCTGTTGGTCTTGTCGCCCTGCATGGCTGTGGCGGCGTCTTCGTAGGGGAAGAAGTCGGAGCGTGGGCTTTCGGTGCCGATGCGGTTGAGCGTAGGATTGAGCCAGTATTCGGCGGCGTGGAGTTGCTCACACGTTAGTGTGCTGCTGTCTTGCCCCTTCGCCGTCATGGCGAAGGCGACCATGCAGCAGAGGAGAGGCAGGTGTCGCATAGTGCAGAGGTGGTGTTAGAGCCAGAAGAGCATATAGAGCGTGGCTGCGGGGATGGCCAGCAGTGCCGAGTCGAAGCGGTCGAGTATGCCGCCGTGTCCCGGCAGGATGTTGCCGCTGTCCTTGACGCCGAGTTGTCGCTTGAAGAGGCTCTCGACGAGGTCGCCCCAAGTGCCGAAGACGCAGACGACGATGGCGAGGCCGAGCCAGCCTGTCATCGGGAGTTTATCGGGGAAGAAAAGCCCCAAGAGTGCGCCGACCACGAGGCAGAGCACGCCGCCGCCGATGCTGCCCACCCACGACTTCTTGGGCGAGATGCGCGGGAAGAGTTTGGCTGGGAAGCGGCGCGAGAGCAGCGAGCCGCAGAGGTAGGCGCCAGTATCGCTCGTCCAGAGGAAAAGGAAGACGGCGAGCGGGTAGATCCACTCGTACACCACGGCGTTGGTCATCGCGTCGTAGCGAAACGCCAGAGCGAAGAGCATGCTCATGGGTAGCGCAATGTAGAGTTGTGTGGCGAAGGCGTAGGCCCAGTTGGCCAGCGGATTGGGCTCGTTGCGGTAGAGTTCGGCCACGAGCAGATAGAGCAGTGTGACGAGGTAGGGCAGGAAGTCGCGCGAGTGGGCACACTCGGTGACGTAGCCTGCCATGGCCAGCGTGAGGCATAGCGTGGCGCATGTCGTGATGAAGCGATTGACAGATGCGCCAGCGTGGGCATTGACATTGCTGCAAAACTCCCATGTGGCGAGGCCACTGACAAGGGCGACGAAAGCCACGAATGTCAGTGGGTGGAGCAAGAAACTGCCCAAGAGCAGGACAACGTATCCGATGCCCGTGAGCGTGCGTTTGGCAAAGGTGGTCATGAGGCGGTGCTTTCGGTCGTAGTGGTGGTGATGGTTTCGGCGTCTGTCGTCGTGGTCGTGGCAGGCTCTTCGGCGGCAGGGCTATTCTCGGCGATGATGACTTCGGCGCGGCTCTTCCACGGGCGCGGGCCAAATATCTTCTCGACGTCTTCGGCGTAGATGACCTCCTGGCTGCACAGGAGTTGGGCGAGGGCATCGTGCTGCATGGCGTGCTCCGAGAGGATGCGCTTGGCGCGGGCGTACTGTTCGGCGATGAGGCGTTGCACCTCGGTGTCTATCAGCTGTGCCGTATGCTCGGAGTAGGGCTTGTGAAACTGCTCTTCGGTGTTGTAGTAGCACACGTTGGGCAGTGCGTCGCTCATGCCGAGGTAGGCTATCATGCCGTAGGCGCGCTTGGTGACGGTCTCGAGGTCGTTGAGCGCGCCCGAGGAGATGTGGCCTGTGCAGAGCTCTTCGGCTGCGCGTCCACCCAGCGTGGCGCATATCTCGTCCAGCATCTGCTCCTTGGTGGTGATGTTGCGCTCTTCGGGCAGATACCACGCTGCGCCGAGGGCTTGTCCGCGCGGTACGATGGTGACCTTGACCAGCGGGTTGGCGTGTTCGAGCAGCCACGACACGGTGGCATGGCCTGCTTCGTGCAGGGCGATGCTGCGTTTCTCGCTTTGGGTCATGATTTTGGTCTTCTTTTCGAGGCCGCCGATGATGCGATCCACGGCGTCGAGGAAGTCTTGCTTGCCCACGCTTTCGCTGCCGTGACGTGCTGCGATGAGGGCGGCTTCGTTGCACACGTTGGCGATGTCTGCGCCCGAGAAGCCCGGGGTCTGGCGTGCGAGGAGTTCTACGTCGAGTCCCGGCTCGAGCCGCAAGGGCTTGAGGTGAACGCCGAAGATGGCGATGCGCTCGGGCAGGTCGGGGAGTTCCACGTGGATCTGGCGGTCGAAGCGTCCGGCGCGCAGCAAGGCCTTGTCGAGTATATCGACGCGGTTGGTGGCGGCGAGGATGATGACGCCCGAGTTGGTGCCGAAGCCGTCCATCTCCGTCAGGAGTTGGTTGAGCGTGTTCTCGCGCTCATCGTTGCCGCCGAAGTTGCGGGTGCCACGGGCGCGTCCCACGGCGTCTATCTCGTCGATGAAGACGATGCTCGGTGCTTTCTCCTTGGCCTGGCGGAAGAGGTCGCGGACGCGGCTTGCGCCTACGCCGACAAACATCTCGACGAAGTCGCTGCCCGACATCGAGAAGAAGGGCACTTCGGCTTCGCCTGCCACGGCTTTGGCCAGCAGCGTCTTACCTGTGCCCGGAGGGCCTACGAGCAGTGCGCCCTTGGGTATCTTGCCGCCGAGGTTGGTATATTTGGCAGGGTTTTTGAGGAAATCGACGATCTCCTGCACCTCTTGCTTCGCACTCTCTTGTCCTGCAACGTCCTTGAAGGTGACGCCTGTGCCGCCTTCGCCTTTCTCGATGACCTGTGCCTTGCTCTTGCCTACGTTGAAGATGCCGCCCATGCCGCCAGAGCCTTTGCTCATGTAGCGCATGAGGAAAAACCAGAGGCCGACGAAGATGAGGATGGGCAGCACGCTGCTGAGCAGGTTGAGCAGCACACTGCGGGTCTCCTTGTAGGTCACTTTGCCGGTGTATTCGGCCTGCGTGAGATACTCTTCCACCTTGTCCGTGGAGGGATAGCGGGTGCTGACGGTGGGCGATGCGCCCACTTGGTCGGTGCTGACGTGGAAGACGTCGCGGATGTGTGCCTTGTCGATGACGAGGCTGATAGTCCCCTTGGCCTTATCTACGACCACCTCCTTGGCATAGCCTTGGGTGATGTAGGTCTTGATGTCGGAGTAGGACACCTCCTTGTCGAAGTTGCTCTCGCCCCAACTGTTCTGGAAAAACATGACGGCGAGGCCAGCGATGATGACGAGGTAGAGCCAGTTGAGGTTGAAGCGCGGCATCTTGGGTTGTTGCTGCTGCGGGTTGGGTGCTGCGGGTTGTGGCATAAGTCGTGTGTTTAGTAGTGTGGTGTGTTTAGTCCAAGTCGGGGACGGCCTCGATGACGGCGTCTTGCCAGAGGTGCTCGAGGTCGTAGTAGTCACGCAGTTCGGCGAGGAAGATGTGCACCATCACCGTGCCGTAGTCGATGGCCACCCATTGGCAGTTGTCGAGTCCAGCCACGGCGATGGCTTTCTCGCCGAGGCTCTCGCGCAGGGTGTCGTTGATAGAGCCTGCGATGGCATCTACCTGCTGTGGGCTGCCGCCGGTGCAGATGACAAAAGCCTCGCAGGGGGCTGTGATGATGTGGCTGAGATCGACGATGCTGATGCCTCGGCCTTTCTTGTCTTGTATGCCGCTCACGATGGCGGCGATGGTATCTTGTGTTGTGGCCATATACGCGCGTGTATAAAGATTTGGTGTGCAAAATTACGAAGTTTCTCCCGATTGGCCAAATTCGCTGCCTTAATTTTGGGTGAAACGGTCTGCGCGGACGGGTGAAACGGTCTGGGCAGATAGTTTTCACGGCCTGCGCAGATAGTTTTTACGACAAGGGCAAATCGTTTTCGCTATCTTTAATGTGTTGATTATCAGCGTGCTATGGCGGCAGTACGGATGGCGGCGTTTGGCAGAGTGTCACGCGGCGGACGCTGTGGCGTAACTTTTGATGGCTTTTGACGGACAAAATCGACACAAATGGCATGGAAAGGCGGTTAAGTAACGTTAAAAGAGCGATAAAAATCTTATCTATGTAGATATTTTTGAAAAAAATAGGGCAAAAGACTTGCCGATTGAGGAAAAAGCAGTAATTTTGCAACCGACTAAAAAAGTCGTGATGATATTTACTAATAACACAATACAAACCAATGAAGAAAAATTTACTCACCTTCATCTTCGCGGTAGGTGCTTTTGCCTGTGCCGCTAACGCCTTTGCCCAAGGCGAGGTCATGGGCTTCAAGAAGGCTCCTGCTGCCGACACACAGGAAGTCGTGGTTAAGGCACAAATTGTGCCCCATACCTTGGCGGCTACCGATGACACCTACTATTGGAGTTATATTGGCGACAATACGCCCAACAGCGGCTTGGTCAATGGCGTGCTTGGTCACGAAGTCTATTATGGCATCTCCGTGCCGGCTGAGGAACTTGCGCCATACGTGGGTCGTCAAATCGTCGGCCTCAACTGTATGTTTGGTGGTTACCCCGGTGCGCCTTCATGGTCGCAGTGGCAGCCCGAGGAACTGGAAGTGCGCCCCATGCTGATGCCCTTCGATGGTTTCCCCTCCGACGACATCCTCGCTTCTGGTCAGAAGTGCAACCCCAAGACGGCACAATATGCTGACTACCTCTTCGATGAGCCTTACACCATTACGGGTTCAGGCGTATTTGGCGTGGCAGGCGTTACGATTTATACCGCTGCTTATTGCGCTATGGCGCAGTATAAAGGTGTCACTACCTCTGGCTGCTGCTGGCTCAACAGCGGTAATGGCTGGGAAAATATGGCCGAACAGTATAGTGGCTCTGGCTACGATGCTGCCCTTGCCATCAAGCTTATCATCCGTGGTGAAGGCACTGTCGCTCACGACGCTCGTCTGCGCGATGTGACCACCAACCCCACCATGGTAGGCACGGAGGTGAAGATCAATGGCCTCCTTTCCAACAACAGCGCAGACCCCATCACTTCCTATAAGATGGAGTGGACGCAGGACGACGGCCAGACTGGCTTCTTCGAAGTACCCAGCACCAACATCGCTGTCGGCGCAGAGAAGAACTTCGTCGTTACGACTCCCGGTTTCAGCGACACCAAGCTCCACAGCGTCACCATCAAACTCACCGAGTTCAACGGCGAGGCTGACGCAGTGCCCGGCAACTCCACCGCTACCGTCACCGTTCCCGTGGTAGCCAAGAACTACACCCGCACCGTTGTCCTCGAAGAAGGTACTGGCACTTGGTGCACCAACTGCCCCCGCGGTATCGCTACCATCGAGAGCATGAAGAGCAAGTATGGCAAGCAGTTCCTGCCCATCAGCCTGCACACCAACGACGAGATGGAGGCTTACTACTCCAACTATCAAGCCTACATGGCAGCCTACTTCACGCAGGTGCCCACTGGCTTCATCGATCGCAACACCGACCTCTACACCACGATGGACTTCAGCACCGTAGAGAAGTACTTCAAGCAGGAAGCAGCGACTTGCATCGCCGAGATTTCGGTAGAGAGTGCCACGATGGTCGGCAATCAGATTACCGTCAAGACCAACACCGAGTTTGGCTACGACTTCGACGAGGCTTCCTATCGCATCGCCTATGTTGTGCTCGAAAATGGCGTAGGTCCTTACTATCAGTCCCAGAGCGACGGCTCGAAGGTCAAGATGACCTACGACGATGTAGCACGCGACATTCTCCCCGCTCTCAATGGTCAGCGCGGTAGCGTGCCCACCAGCGTCAAGGGTGGCGAGAAGAATGCTTACGAATACACCTTCACCGCTCCTACTTCCATCGTCGATGACCGCAACATCGAGGTGGCAGCCCTGCTCATCGATGGCAATACGGGCTTCATCATCAACGCTGCCAAGGCTGCTGTCAGCCACGACATCACGGGCGTTGATAGCGTAATCCGTGAGGGCGGCAACGTCAAGTACTACGACCTCAACGGTCGCCGCACTGGTGCCTTCAATGGTGTTGGCATCAGCGAGACGGGTCGCAAGGTCATCAAGTTCTAATCCTATTTCTCGACAGACCGACTGTGCGTGGTGCCCTGTGTGGGCAGCACGCGCAGTTGTGCCGTAAAACATCATTCCCCAAACATGAAACGCATCTTACTCGCGCTCATCGCTCTCCTCACGGCTACGGCTACGCAGGCCGACACCGTCAAGTGGGGCTACTCCTATATCCCCGTGGCTACGCAGGGGCTCAACAATGGCATCGGCAACTACCTCTACTGTGGCTTCAAGATGCCCGCAGCCCAACTCGCGCCCTATGTCGGCATGAAGGCCGTCGGCGTGGAGGTGGCGCTCGGCGGTAAGGACGAGATGGTCCTCTGCAACGAGGCTTTCACCTTCCTCGCCGCTTGGGACACCGCTACCGATAAGCCCGTGCTTGGCAATCCCGCACAGGCCGACGCGACTTTCCTCGCCAAGAGTGCTGTGGATAAGAACCCCGGCATCGGCTGGCAGCGTATCGACTTCGCGACACCCATGGACATCACGGCCGCACAAGACCTCCTCGTCGGTGCTGGCGTGCTCTCCACCAGTCCGCAGGCCGCCAAGTACGGCTGCATAGGTTGCGACAACGACCTCTACACCTCGGGTTCTTGCTGGTGCTGGGACGATTCTGAGTGGGCCGACTACGGCTTGTTGCAGAGTTTCCCCGGCTTCTGCATGCGCCTCGTCATCGAGGGAGACCGTAGTTTCCGCTACGATGGCGCGCTGCTCGATGCCCAGGTGGGTGCTGTCGTGCCCAGCCGTCCGCTCGACTTCTCGGCCTTGCTCGTCAATCTCGGCAGCGAGACGATGACCGCTTATAGCCTCGACTACACTTACAGCAACGGCCAGACTGGCACGGTGCAGGGCACTTGCAACCTCGCTCCCGGGGCTTCGCAGCGCATCCAGATGACGCTGCCCGCCTTCACCGAGAAGGGACAGTATGACGTGACCTGCCACCTCGCTACGGTAGATGGCGCAGCCGACGAAGCACAAGAGAACAGCACCTTCACCACCACCCTCGATGTCACCGAGTACGACTTTACGCGCGTGGTTGTCGTTGAGGAAGGTACGGGCACTTGGTGTCAGTGGTGCGTGCGTGGCATCGTAGGACTGGAGAAGATGCGTGAGGAGTTCCCCAACTCCTTCATCGGCATCGCTGCGCACAGCAGCGACGAGATGCAGATTACGGCCTACAATCCCCTGCTTTCTCGCTTCAGCACGTTCCCCAACTCTGCCGTCAATCGCAAGGGCGAATACGTTGTAGATCCGAGTTATGAGACGCTGCGTCCCATCTACAAGTCGGAGGCCGCCATGCCAGCCGAAGCCGCTATCGTGCCCACCGTGGCCTATGATGCGACCGCCGGCGTCATCAACATCGACACCAAGACTGTCTTCCGCGAAGACCGCACAGGCCTCAACTACCGCCTCGCCTACGTCATTGTGGAAGACGAGGTCGGCCCCTATCGTCAGAAGAACGGCTTCTCTGGTGGTAGCGAAGAGATGGGCGGATGGGAGAAACTCGACCCCTACGTTACGACCAAGTTCAACGACGTGGCGCGCGACATCAAGCCCAGTTTCTACGGACAGGAAGGCAGCGTGCCCGCCGATGTGAAGCGTCTGACGGAGAATGAGGCTTCCTATCAGTTCACCGTGCCCACCAACGTGACCAACACCGACAACTGCCGCCTCATCATCCTGCTCCTTGATGCCACCTCTGGCCACATCATCAACGCCACGCAGCGCCGCCTCGATGGCTCCATCATAGGACAAGAAGGCGTGCACAGCGTGCTGGCCGACAAGGCTGGTGAGCCGGGCTACTACGACCTCACGGGTCGCCGCGTCAGCGAGAGCGAGATGCAGCACGGACAGACCTATATCCACCGCGATGGTGACAAGGCCGCCAAGGTCATCAAATAGCATTGATAACATTTTCACACTCCTCTATACGTAAGACTATTATGAGACGTTTCCATTCTTTCCTCCTCGCCACCGCCGCGCTCCTGCTCCCGCTGAGTGCTGCCGCCGACCAGCGTGGCGAAGAACAAGCCCGCCAGATAGCCGAGCAATACATGGCTCAGCGTGGGCATATCTCCAAGGGCAAACTCATGCTCGCTCCCCAGAAGCAGGTGGCCAAGGCTGCTGCGCGTGGCAAGCAAAACGTCAAGCGCGTGCTCGATACACCTTATTATATCTACAACGACAGCCAAGAAGGCTTCGTCGTAGTCTCCGGTTCCGACAACATGCGCCCCGTGTTGGCTTATTCCGACAAGGGTAGCCTCGATGTCGATAACCCCAACATGCCCGACGGTCTGCGCTATTGGCTCGGCTATGCAGCCGAGGCTGCGCAGTATGTCGAGGCACATCCCGAAGCCGCCATCACTCCCGCTATGCTCGCGCCCTATGCCGACGTCAATATCAAAGGCCTGCTGGGCGACATCAAGTGGGGACAGGGCGCGCCCTTCAACAACCAGTGTCCCACTAACTGCTGGACAGGCTGTATGGCTACGGCCATGGCGCAGGTGATGCGCTATCATGAGTGGCCGAAGGAGGCCAGCAATGGTCACTCCTACGACTTCTCCAAGATGCTGCCCAAGTACAACGGTGGTCAGGGCGACGACACGCAGAAAGCCGAGGTGGCCAAACTCCTCCACGATGTAGGACTTTCGCTCCACATGGAGTACGGCACCAGTTCCAGCGGTAGCGTCAGCACCATGTATGCTGCCGCGCTCCGCGATGTGTTCCACTACAACAGCCGCTTGGCACTCGTCAATCGCGATTGCTACACCTTCGGCGAGTGGTTGAAACTCACCGTAGGCGAGCTCAAGGCTGGCCGTCCCCTTATCTACGACGGTGTGTCCAGCGAAGGTGGTCACGCCTTTGTCATCCACGGCTACAACGGCCTTACGGGATTGTTCGTTGTCAATTGGGGCTGGGAAGGCATGAGCGACGGCGAGTACGACATCTGTGTGCTCAATCCGCCGACCACTGGCGTGGGTGCGCAGCTCAACGACCAGTTCACCCAGTATCAAGACTGTATCGTCAATCTGTGTCCCGAGGAGGGTACGGGCGACTATGTAGAGTCCATCTTCACCTACAACACCTACGGCGGCATCAGCACCACTACGACTACTGCACGCGTGGGTGGCACCGCCAACCTCACCGCCGATATGCTCTACAACTTCTATAGCACATCTTATAGTGGCGAATGGGGCGCGCTCATCAAGCAAGGCGATGAAGTCATTGCCAAGTGCCGCGTGGGTACGCTCAGCGGTTCTGGCGCGACGATGCAAAGCAACATTCAGCTCGATGTCTCTGGCTCTACGTGGACCATTCCCGCCGATCTGCCCGATGGCGACTACCGCGTCTATGGCTACACGCAGCGCAATGGCTCTTCGGAGTACAACCTCCTGCACGTGGTCTGCATCAAGCCCAACTGGGTCGATATGAAGGTGCGCGACGGTGTCTGCACCTTCTCGCAGAGCGAATACTATCCCAATGGCCTCTCGGTGAGCAACTGGAGCTTTGATGTCAAGACGCCCGAGGTGGGTTCGTCCGGCCTCAGCTGCCTCGTGACCAACACGAGCGATGAAGTCATCTACGGCCGCTTCAATCTCTCTTTCGACGCTCCCAAGACGCTCACCAAAGTGTACTACAACCAGACGGATTACACCATCAATCCCGGTGAAAGCGTGACGGTATCATTCCCCGTCACCTACACCAAGTACGGCACTTACACCATCAATGCGCTCAACTACAACCGCACCAACATCACGGGCTCGGCTCACGAGAAGATTGCCACCAACGTGAAGTTCACCATCAAAGACCCCTCTGAGGGTGGTGGCGGCGACGACCCTGAGGTGACCGTAGGCCCGCAGTTTACGCTCAACGAGATGTGGTTTGAGCAGCCTGCCTCTGGCCCCTTCACGCTCGGCACTAACGTCAAGTTTGGCGCAGAACTCAACAATAAGGGCGAGGACTTCGACGGCGACTTCCGTGTGCTCCTCTATGCTGATGAGGACATGACGCAATACACGGGCGTCAAGGGCGAGACTTCCTATACCCTCGCTGGCAAATCCACTGGCTCGCTCGGCGAAGTCTATGTCAATGTCTATCTCGATCAGACCAAACTCTCTGCTGGCAAGACCTATTATGCTGTGCTGGACTACATCTACAAGAACATGTCCTTCACCGACTTCACCCTGCCCATCGGCATCACCAACAAGTTGCGCATGAACATCGCCAGCGCAGACGGCATCGGTGCTGTCACCACGGCCGACGCCTCGCAGCCTACGTTTAGCATCGATGGCCGCCGTGTGCGTCAAGCCAAGGCGCACGGTGTGTATGTCGTAGGTGGCAAGAAGGTCATCAAGTAAGCACCACGGACAGCCCTCTCGCCTTGCTGTGGCGTGCCACGGCAAGGCGAGGGCGGCTCAATGAAGCAAGCAAACATAAATTCTTATAATTACTAATTCACCAAATTCAAACACTTATGAAGAAGATTTTTACTTCCCTTCTCCTTGTTGCAGTTGCTGCTTTCACGGCAAATGCAAAGGTAACAGACTCGTTCAAGAAGAACTGGACTGACAACATGGTCATCTCCTTGAACCGCATCTTGGTTGGCCCTTCCCAGAGCGAAGTGCAGCAGAGCCTTGATCACGTTACGGTCACCGTTGAAGGCTTCACCAGCCTCAACAACAACATCATGACCTATCAGAACGGTGGCGTTAAGCCCATCGACGTTTACAAGATTAAGGACGGCGTAGATATCACTGCCGATGGCTATGTGCCTCAGGCTGGCGACCTCACCCGCGTATGCGGTGCTAATGGCGACTACGACTATGCTTACAACAATGTGGGCTACATCATGTTCGAGTCCGACCTTGCCAAGTTTGGCGATGGCCAGTACCTCATCGACGTGCCCGAGGGTCAGTTCGGCAACAACGTTGTGACGGCTACCGACGAAGAAGGCTACGTTACCGACTACTACCTCGCCGAGGTAACCCCTGCTTTCCAACTCATCTACACCATCAACACCGCTGGCTATGAGTACGTCGTACGCAGCACGCCCGAGGATGGCAGCACGGTCGATGAGATTCCTTATCTTACCGTTACCTTCGAAAACGAGTGGGCTGTTCAGCCCCGTGCCGACGAGTATGTTTACGTTGATGACTACAACTCTGACATCCGTCACTACTGCGCTAAGGTCTATAAGGACGGCGTTTACTACTGCGAAGCCGAGTATCAGTATGACGAAGAACTCACCGAGCAGCAGATCTACAACTCCATCGACCTCGTGCCTTATCACGACGGCGTGCCTTTCGTTATCACCGAGAAAGGTACTTACACCTTCATCATCAACAAGGGTGACCTCTATTTCGGCGACATGAAGCAGGCACTGCGCGAACTCGACGAGGACTACAGCTTCACCATCAACGTGACGGGCAACAACTACGATCCCAGTGTATTGGAAGGCATCGACGCTGTCGGCCAGAAGAGCGAGGCTGCTCCTGTCTTTGGTCTTAACGGCGTGCGTGTAGCAACTCCTGCTCAGGGTGGTGTTTACATCCAGGGCGGCAAGAAGATCCTGAAGTAATCCTTCACTGGACAGATTAACCTCATCATAATGAGTTGCTCGCGGCGTGCTGATAGGTATGCTGCGAGTGACTCATTTGTTTTTCCTAAATGCCTCATTCGTTTTTCCTTATGAAGAAAGTTCTATTTACCCTCGTAGCGATGCTCTTTGCGGTGACGGCTTTTGCCACCTCTGGTCGCTACACAGTATCGCCCACAAGTGGCAGTACGATTAAGTCCATAAGCAGCATTACCCTCCAATTCCTCGAAAAAAACACAAGCACGGCCAGCACGCAGATTCTCGAGAATGCTGTGGTCGATGATGCTACGGGCAATGGCGTAGGCAATGTCCGCGTTTCTGCCGACGGCAAAGGCGGTGCTACGCTGACGATGCAGACGCCTATCACCAAGGATGGCAACTACACCATCACTATCCCTGCCGAGACCTTCATCTTCGACATCTCTTGGGAGCCTTACTATGTGGACGCTAACGACGAAATCAAGTTGCACTACACCGTGAAGTCTTCCGGCGGCGGCAGCGAGGAAGGTCAGGGCGACGGCCCCATCACTATGATACCTGCCAAGGGTGCCACGGTGCAGAGTTTCAGCAGTTTCACGCTGACGTTCAACGAGGCCAGCACGGTGACCTTCAATAGCAACGTATTTGAAGACCCTTATGTCTATGTGTATAGCGACGGCGTACCTTGCTATTATGCATTCTACAAGACTGCTTTCAACAACAACGGCGGCAAGACCGTCACGGGCAGCCTCTCTGCCTCGTATGGTGCTGTCATCACCGAGGCTGGCGCGTACACCTTCACCATCCCCGCAGGGGTCTATACCATCGACGGCACGCCCAGCGAAGAAATCGTCTTTGCTTTCACCATCGATCCCAATGCCGAGGAGCAGGTGAAGCCCGATGTCATCTATTCCACCAACCCCACCAACAAAGAGAAGGTGGAAAGTTTCAGCACCCTCACCGTTTCCTTCAATGGTCCCGAGGCTACGATTTCCAACTACAGCGACACCTTCGCGGTCAATGTGACCGATGTGGTCGGTACAACCATCGCCAAGGCCTTCTCCGTGCGCAAGAACAGTGCCAACAGTTACACCATCAGCTTTACTGCCGATGCTGCCAAGCGCGACTACTTCACCAATGGCCAGCTCACCAAGCCCGGTGTCTATAAGGCACTCCTGCCCAAAGGCTTGTTCACCCACACCTTCGACGGCTTCGATGACAAAGATCCGAGCGAAGCCATAGAGGTGGAGTTCACCATCCCCGGTAGCGGCGACGAGCCTCTGCCCTATGTCAATGCCGAGATAGGCTATACCATCAATCCTGCCAGCGGTAGCACCATCACCGATGAGACCAAGAACACCTTTACCATCACCTTTGATGCGCCCGTTACGCTCGACATGGACGAGACCTACCTCACTTCCGGCTCGCAGATTATCGAGTTCGTTAATGTCAGCAGCAATGGCAATGCTTACACCTTCACCTTCCCCTCTGCATGGCTCACCAGTGTGGAGTATCGCTCCAAGGTGATTGACGCACAGATCGCGGCCAACGATGCAGCCTCTGGCCACCGCGTGCTTGGCAACGCTGGTGAGGGCGAGAACTCCCTCATCACGGTACACTATGATGTCAATATCGGTGGCGAGCCCACGCTCGACCTTACGCCTGTGCTCACGCCGGCTACTGGTAGCAGCGTAGAGACGCTCACCACGGTAGAGGTGCGCTACAACGGCCCTGCTGGTTTCGCTATCAACGAGGACGACGACACGTCTTGGGTGACCCTCACCGACGCTGCCGGTACCACCACGATTGATGCCGATATGATTGAGATCACCAACGGCGGCTTCGCCATCACCTTCGTCGGCGTACCCGCTGGCACTTACACGATGGTAGTCCCCGAGGGCTTGTTCCGCTATCAGGCTGTCAGTGGTGGCGAATTTTTGCCTCTTGCCGAGGTGCGTGCCACCTATACGGTCACCAAGGGTGAGGAGCTCCCCGTTGTTCCTGCCCAGTTCACCGCTACGCCTGCCGACGGCAGCACCGTCGCTGCGTGCGCTTCCATCTGCTTCGCCTATGCTGGCAGTGTAGATCTCGCCGAGGCTTCCAGCACCGTAGCCCCTGTGCTCACCGATGCCGCTGGACAGGAGGTGGCTTTGAGCCAGTGCGAACTCGTCATCGACGAGGCGGCCGAGACATGCAGCCTCGTGGCTACGCCTGCCGCTACGCTTGCCGATGGTGTTTACACCTTCGCCGTGCCCGAGCGC
>JAGHRU010000106.1 GCA_018066225.1 Candidatus Equimonas enterica | reverse complement strand
GGTCTGCAACAGTTCACCGTCGCGGCTACACGGCTGCCCATCGACATAGAGGTTTGCCTCTGCCACGGGGATAGTGGTGCCCTCGTAGAAGACGCTACCCGAGACGGGGAAACTGGACTTATCGGTGAAGTTCACGCCGTTGTGGTTGATGGAGGTCTCGCTGACAAAGCGGTTGATCTGCGCAGGGCTAAACTCGTGGATACCCATCGTGGGCAGCAGCGTGTAGTTGGTGCCTCCCTTGGAGAAGGGGATGCCACGGATGAGGTAGTTGCCGCTGCTGTCGGTGAGGCCATAGATGCCCAGAGCATCGGGCACATAGGCGTCTTGTGTGCCGCTATACACCGCGCCGTGGCGATTGTTGGGCACGCCGTCGGTGGTGCTGTAATCGTAGGCGTGGACGGGGCTGCTGATGCCCTCGTCGAAAGGCAGGTAGATGAGCAAATCGTTCTCCTGTCCAGAGAGCAAGTGGTCGTAGGAGGTAAGTAGGTCTTTGGCCGAGAGCGTCTTGCTCCATAGGCGTACATCGTCGATGTAACCTGTCATACCATTATATTCATACGCCTCGGTCGTCACAGGCGCAGCGAAGCGTACGCTGCTGATGTCGGGAGCACCAGTAAGGGCTATCTCGCCTGCTATGCTGTCCACGGTCTGGAAGTCTGCGACGCGGTACAGCGTGTAACGCCCCCGGCCATCGTAGGAGAAGGCGATGTGGCTGTACTCTCCCTTGGGGATGGCAAAGGTGTCGGCCAATCGATTGACGCTGGCGGCTTTACCGCCCATGGCATAAGTGCCCACGGCGAAGGTGTAGGTGGTGTCAGCGGGCACGAGGCTAACGCTGAGCACATTGGGGATATTGATAAGGCCAACGGGGCTGGACACAGTGTCGGCCAACGAAGGACTCACCCACATCTGCACAGCGAAAGGCTGCGCGGCTTCTACGATGGGGTGGGACGCATCGTCGATAACGACGCCACCAGTTTCATCGCTGACATGCAGGGAGTAGAGCAGCGGCGTGAGGTCGTTGTCATCGTTCTTCTGCAAGGATACCTTGACACCGGCGACAGCACTATTGCCTGCGCCGTAAGTCACCTGTCCGCCGATAGAACCTGCGGCTTGGCAGAAACCATCGTCGAGCAGGCTCGTCTCGCCAGTGGGACGGCCTTCTGCGCCGGCTTCGCCGCAGACGGTGCTGGAAGTCACCTTGTATTCATAGTAGCCACCGACGGCCACATTGGTGTCGTCGTAGGAGTAGTTGCTGGCCGTGCCCGAGGTGCTGTAAATAGGGCGCCAATCGGCAGCACTTCCCAAGGGACGGCGATAGACATTGTACTCGGTGGCGGTGCTACCGTGCTGCTCGGCTTTCCAGTTGAGTTTCACCGCGCCAGCATAAGCCCCCTTGGAGGCGGTAAGGCTGATGATGTGGCTCGTGCCATAGATTTGGGCGTTGGCCTCCGTGGAGTAGAAGGTCTGGTCGAGCATCGTGATGGCGACGCGATAGTGATAGGTGTCGCACGAGCTGGTGATGTCTTTGTGCGTGAAGGCATGGTCGGTGGCCGAAGTGGAGCGCACGCGCACCGAGCCGACTTCCGACCAGTTGCCGTCGCCTGTATGGCTCTCGACGGAGAAGACATAGTTGCCACTGAGTTTGATGGGCGCGTGCGTCCATGCCAGGTCGATTTTGTCCTCTTGCCCCGTAGCCGTCAGTTTGATGTCAAAGATGCGTTTGATGGATGCTTCGATGGTGGTTGAGAGGTCGCGGATGGGCTCATCGTGCTGCCAGCCATCGGGCACGAGGTCGATATCATAGACATACCTCGTGTCGTAGTCCAGTGTAGCATCGGTGTCGGTGAAGGTGTATTTGTTCCACTCACACTCTGCCACCTTGACCGCCATATCCTCACTCTGGCTCTGCAAGCGGCGGTAGATGTACCACTTCGCCTTGTAATTCGGTGCTTTCTTGAGTTTTTCCCACGAGATGGTGATGGTCTTGTTCCAAAGGTTGGTCTCACAGCGCACATTGCTGGGCGTAACCATCGGCTCCAGCGTCATTTCTTCGACAGGGAGGGTGAAGTTCTGCGATATGGTCTGCTCTTCACCCTTTGCGTTTTTGACGGTGATGGATTTGCGCAACACGAGTTGGGCGGTGAGCACGACCTCCTCGTTGTTGGGGAAGTCCTGATCCATCAACCGGATATGCGTCGCATCGCTTCGGGTGTCTTGCGCCAAGACCTCCTTCTGTGTAGCGTCTTTTACGGCGTATTCCACCTGCCAGCCATTGTCGGTGAAGCACTTAAGCGAATACATATCGCGTAGATGCTGCGACCAGTCGGGATTGTCGGCAGAGGCGTATTGGAATTTCACACTATGGCTTTCGGCACGCGCTACGGTGCAGTGCGCTTGGGGCGAAAGCACGGTGATGTAGAAGGTCTTTTCGACATTATAACTGATGCGATTCTTGCCATCAATATCCCAGCCACCAGTGATGTGAAGCCCCTTGAAGCCTTCCTGCAAAGCCTTGGAGGAGGGATAGAAGCGGTATTTACCGATTTCGAGGTCACCTTTATCGCGGTGTCCGAGATACTCTACCAGTCCCCAGTCGGTGTTGTAGAGCACGCAAGTGTTTTGGTTATCTTTGCCACGGCCATAATGGTAGATGAGCACTTCTTCCCCTTTATTGACGACGTTGAATTCGATGTTGCGCGAACAGTCGTTGATGCCATAGAAATCCTGAAAGAGCACCTCAAACTCGATGTAAGGACGCAGCGCACTTATGGTGTCCACACCGTGCGGC
The DNA here is from genome assembly GCA_018066225.1 of Candidatus Equimonas enterica. GTDB lineage: Bacteria > Bacteroidota > Bacteroidia > Bacteroidales > Bacteroidaceae > Alloprevotella > Alloprevotella enterica. The sequence continues at coordinate 16,048 of JAGHRU010000106.1, read as the reverse complement.
ATATCGCTCTGATAAGTGACGAGTTTGAGATAGTTTTGGGCGTTCTTCATGTCAGCGCGCGCCGTCTGCGGTGACAGCACGCAGCAGAGCAGCGTCAGCAAGACGATGCTGGGGCGAAGCACGAAGCGAGAAAGGAGTCTATTCATAATCGTGGATAGAGGTAGGTTATACGCGCGCACGGGCGCGTTTTTATAAATATAGTGCCACAAATTTACGGTTTTCGGCACAAACGTCATCTCATCAGACACAAAAAAAATGCACGCTCGGTGCATTTCTTACCCATTTTGGCACATCAGCCTTTCATTTTTCGGCCGAAAAGGTCAGTTGGAGTACGCGCTCGGTCTGCGCGGTAAGGGCAGCGCGTTGCGCCACAGTCTCTCCCACGAGCCACAAGATGCCGTGTGCGTCGGCCACGCAGAGCGCGCGGGTCTTGTCGAGACGCGAACGGCGGCGCGCCGTAAGGATGTCGCTCACGAGGCGCGTGCCACGCGGCATGCCGTAGGGGGCGAAGCGGTCGCCCTCGGCCACAGGACGCAGGCAGAGCGTCGGTACATCTACTGCCGCCACATCGATGAGGGCAGCGTCAGGAGGCAGGCTCCTAACATCGGGTGCCTGCGCCATCGTGAGGGACGCGATGTGCAGCACACTCTGCCCCACAGGCTGCGTGCCCAGACGCAGCGACACGGCGGCGCGCCCTGCAGCAGGGCAGAGGCCGAGATGGAAGCCGCCACGAGCGACGCACAGCAAGCGGTCGCCCAACGGGAAGCAAGCCCCTTGGCGCGCAGAAAGCAGGCGTCGGCAGAGGTCGTCATTGCCACCATAGGGGCGCAGCAACTCCGCGAGAAAAGCACGCTGCTCGGCGGGGCTATACGCAGCAAGGGCGGCGGCAGCGATGCGCAGGTCGGGCTGCGGCAGCGTAGCGGGCGAAAGCGTAGCGCGCACAGCCGCTGACAGCCCCACCTCGCTGACCACGCTGCGACACATCTCGCGCATAGCGAGCGTCACGAGAGCCTCGGCCGACTGCATATTATCCACGAGGCGTGCGAGGCTCTGGTCGGTGGCAGGAAAATGCTGACGCATCACGGGCAAGAGGGCATGGCGAATGGCATTGCGGCGATAGGCCGTATCGGCGTTGGAGGCATCGGTGCGCCACGCAAGGCCATGGGCAGCGGCATAGGCTTGAAGCGTGCGTCGCGGCAACGCAAGCAGCGGCCGCCAGACGACGACAGCCTGTCCTGCGCTGCTGACATAGGTATGCAGCGTGCGCATGCCCGTAAGGCCGTGGAGTCCTGTGCCACGCAGCAAGTGGAGCAGCACGGTCTCGGCATTGTCGTCAGCATGGTGCGCCACGGCGACGCTGAGGGCTTCGCCATCGCGCGCCAAGGCGGCGGCTTCGGCAGCAAACCAGTCGTAGCGCAGACGGCGTGCCGTCATCTCTATGCTCTCGCCCGCAAGGGCTTCGGCCACGGTGTCAAATCCCATGACCCGCAAAGGCACGTCCCAGTCGCGGCACAACTGCCGCACGAAGGCTTCGTCGCCGTCACTCGCGCTGCCGCGCAGGTGAAAGTTGCAGTGCAAGGCCACGACGCGCGCGCCAGCAGAGCGCAGCGCATGGAGCAGACATACCGAGTCGAGTCCGCCACTGACGGCCACGAGACACGCCACCTCGTCCCACCGCTTGGCGCGTGGGGGCAGCGGCAGGGGCAAAGCAAAGGGCGCAGGACGTGAAGCGGCAGGCATGACAGGACAAAGACTAATAGGACACGCTGCACGGCATGCCTAATGCCTTCACGCGCTCGGCGATGGCATCGAGGACGGCTGGTGCGGCTTTGGCAAGGGTCGTAATGGGGGTCTCGCGCGCCACGGTGTAGATCATCACGCTCTCGGGCTGGATGCGCTGCAAGGCTTGAAGCCAAGGCGCGACGTAGGCCTCGCCCGTATTATCGACATCGTGTCCGTCGTGAGAGCCCGTGAGAAACATGGTCTGTATGATGACCCGGCCTCGGAAGGCGCAGAGGCTCTCGATGACGCGCTCCACATCGTAGTGGCCGACGGGGCGATCGAGGCGCGCGATGTAGGCCGCATCGACAGTGTCGAGTTTCTGTATGTTGTTATCGACGCGCAGGAGAGCCTCACGCACACGCTCCTGATGGCACATCGTGGCATTGCTCAGCACGCTGACTTTCGCATGGGGGAAGTAGCGGTCGCGCAAGGCGATGGTGTCGTCGATGATGGCAGGGAAGTCGTGGTGACAGGTCGGCTCGCCGTTGCCCGCGAAAGTCAGCACATCGGGCGCAGTGCCCTCGGCCTGCATACGCTGCAACGTGGCCTCCAAGGCGTCGCGCACCTGCTCGCGCGTGGGTCGCGGGAGCGCAGGCCGACGCTCTGCGTTGAGCCCGCACTCACAGTAGATGCAGTCGAAACTGCACAGTTTGCCGTCGGACGGCATGAGGTTGATGCCCAGCGAGACGCCGAGACGGCGGCTGTGCACAGGGCCAAAGATAGGGGATGGATATATAATAGTCATGATGGCAAGATTGGGATAACGCTGCAAAATTAGCAATACTTTTTGAGAGCGACAACGCCCCGAGGGCATTTTATTTGTCGTCGCCCCTAAATACATATCTCAAAAACCGACATTTTGACCAACCGAGACCACCGCGCGAAAGCCGTGAGAAGGCCACACTTCGCCGCCGCGCTCACCTCGGCCGCATCCGTGCGCTTCTCGCAGCGACAGGCTAATGCGCTGACAGGGTGCACTTTGCGCCTTTTCGCCGTGAAAGTCCGTCCCAAACAGCCTGCACCCTCTGCCCAGACCGTACATACCAAGGTGCCCAGCGCGGTCGTCCTGCGTGGGCAGCGCGTGCACACGCTCTGCCCTCTTCGTGTCGCTCCCCTGCCCTTTGCGTCAAATCTCACGCGGCATATCGGCCATTTCGTCTGCCCTCGCGCCTATTTCTCGCGCTAAAAGACAGTTTTTCGACGTCCTTATTTTACACACGCGCGCTTCCCTTACCACCGACAAAATGACCAATGAAACGCCGCCGTTTAATGGGCTTTTGAGCAAACCGTAAAAGCGATACATTTACATTTTGTTAGCCTCGTGTTGCTATGTAGAGGTAGCAGAATAAGGGGTAAAACGTTAAATCTTCACGAAAAACAGGGATTATGTATGGTTTTCTGCGGGGAATTTCGTAAACTTGCCATTCCAAAAGTGACATTTTGTTATAGCGCAATAAATAACCTACATTTAATAAATGCGTGCGCGTAGAGGGATTTTCGCTTCCGCCTCACGCACCATAAGAAAAACACCACACACCTATGCGAAAATTTTACACCTTGACCCTCGCTGCCTTGTGCAGCCTGTGCTTCACCGCTACCCCCGCTGTGGCTGATGACCACATCGTCGGTACCGAAGTAACCAAAAAGAATGTCTTGCTCGAAGACTACACGGGTATCCACTGCGGCAACTGCCCCGATGCCCACAAGATTGCTGCCAACATCGTGCGCAATCACCACGAGAGCGTCTATGTGATGGCCATCCACGCTGGCAGTTACGCCGTGCCCGGACGCGACGAGATAGACATGCGCACCGATGAAGGCGAGCAGATACACAACTACTTCGGCATCTCGGGCTATCCCAGCGGTATCCTCAACCGCACCCACATCTCCGACGACCCCAACAACCTCGTCGTCACCCGCAGTTACTGGGTAAGGATGTGTAAGGAGCAGATGGCTATCGACGCTCCTGTCAATCTCGCCATGACCGCCACCTACGACGGCAGCACCAAGCGTCTCTCCGTCACCGTGGAGGGCTACTGCAACGACGCTTCCCGCCTCAACAACCCGCGTCTGACCATCGCTTACCTCCAAGACAACATCATGGGCGCACAGCAAGGCGGCCTCGTAGGCGAAGAATATATGCACCAGCACATCCTGCGCGGCTTTGTCAATGGCCTCTGGGGCGAAGCCATCACCGGCATCGCCGACGGCGAATACTTCACCAAGACCTACACCATCGACCTCCCCACCGAGGTGCGCGACGTGCCCCTCATCCCCGCCGACATGCATCTGGTGGCCTACCTCACCAACGGCAAGGAAGAAGTGCAGCAGGTCACGGGCTGCAAACCCACCTACGAGAACTACGATGCGCCCTTGATGGCCACCATCGCCGACCCGCTCATTCCCGTCACCAAGAGTTATGCTTTCAACTTCATCGAGACCAACATCGAGAGCCGCAGCGCAGTGACCATCACCAGCGCCACGTTTGATGTCAATTACAACGGCCAGCACTACACCGTAGAGTGGGACGGCGAACTCCTGCCCGGCGAGAAGAAGGACATCAGCATACCTTTCACCCCGCCCGAAATAACCAACAGCAACAGTCTGACGCTCACCCTCAAAGCCCTCAACGGCCAAAACGTCACCACCTCGAGCATCAAGGGCAGCTTCGGACAGCCCATCGCCTGCAACCCCACCCTCAGCGTGGCCATCAAGACCAACAAGGAAGCCGCTGAAAACCACTTCCTCCTGCGCGACACCGAGGGCAACATCGTCAAGGAGTTTGGTCCCTTCCCGCAGGGCGAGATCAGCGAAGTCAGCGAAACCGTCGAGCTCGAAGAGGGTAAGACCTACTGCTTTGAGGTGACCGACGAGTGGGGTGACGGTATCGCCTCGCCCAGCGGCCGCTATACGCTCAAAGACAGCGATGGCACGCTCGTGGCACAAGTGATGAGCATCTCCTACTTCGGTAGCCGCACCTTCTTCACCACCAGCAACCCCACTGGCATTGCTCCTGTCAGCAAGGCTGGCTTCAAGCCCGCTGAACGCTTTGGCATCGACGGCGTAAGAATAGGCAACAACCAGAAAAACACACAGCCCTACATCCTTCGCTCTGCCGACAAAACCATCAAAATCCTTAAATAACACCCCACCCCCGACAACAACACTATGAAAAAGACACTTCTCCTCGCTGCTCTGCTCACCAGCAGCCTCGCAGGCTTCGCCCAGTGGCCTTCCTCCGCCGACGGTCCCTTCCCCTTGGTATCCTCTCTCGACGAGACCGATTACAGCCGAGACATGCGCGTCAATAGCGAAGGCACTACCTATGTGCTCAAACTCGTGCCCGGCACCGACGAAGGTGGCGCCATACTCATGTCCTATCGCCTGCACATCGTGGACAAGAACGGCAATGTACTGACCAGCACCGACCAAGGTCGCCAGTCGGGCATTGAGGTTTGCACCACCCGCAACCGCTCCTCCGTCGTGGTCAATGACCTGCTGTATATCGACAAGAACGACAACGTCTTGGTCGTGGTCAATGACTGCCGCAACACCACCGAGGACAGCCATTGGCGCGGCTATACCCTCTACAAGCTCGACAAGGACGGCAACAAGATATGGGAACACGACCTCATGGACGGCATGACCTATCAGATGCCCGTCCGTCTGAGCGTGACCGAGACCACCGACGGCGGCTACGTCTGCGCCTTCCAGGACTACCAGAGCAACAACAACAATTCTATCTTCTACGAGAAACTCGACAAGGACGGCAACAGCCTCTGGCAGAAGCATCTCACCAGCACGAGTGGCATTGACCAGCAACCCTACCTCGTCACCGCCGAAAACAACGAGGTTATCATGGTCTATGCCAGCGGCACCAACGAGCACCTCTACGCCGTACGCATCGACCAAGACGGCGAAGTGAAGTGGAGCACCCGTTTCTATCGCGGCGGCTTCGACAGCATACCGCTCTGGACCCACCTGCGCGTCACCAAAGGCCCCAAGGACGGTGTCCTCGTGGCATGGCGCGACGACCGCAGTTACTGCGGCTGGTATTCGGGCTACCTCAACTTCATTGACGGCGAAGGCAATATCGCTTACCCCAACGACATGGACGCCATACAGATAGCCTACCCCGAAGACGGCATCTCCACCTACGACGTCAGCATCGACCACTCTGACAAGGACAACGCCACCTACACCGCCTATCGCCTCACCGACCAAGCCTCACAATCTTGGCACGGCATCAATGTGCAGAAAGTCACCGACCAAGGCGAACTGCTGTGGAATGTAGAAGGCGAAGAAGTCGTACCCTTTGAATACAACAACAACGTGGGCAACATCATCGTCAAGGAAGCCGACCAAGGCTGCATTGTATTCTATTTCTTCCGCAACGGCATCACCTCTTTCAGCGACGCCGAACTGCACGCTGCCAAGGTCGATAACGACGGCCATGTCACATGGGACATCATCTTGAGCAACACCACTTCCTACAAGGCACATCTCTTCGCCTCGCAACTGATTGACGGCGACCACTGGATCATCTCGTGGGAAGACCGCCTCGACAACCCCTCCAACAACAACGGCGTTTACGACCGCTTCGCCTGCCGTCTCAATGTGGATGGCACGATGGGCGAGCCTACCGAGGCCATCAACACCGTCAGCGTGCCCAAGGGCGTGCCTGCCACCTACTACAACATCGCCGGCGAGCGTCTCTCCGCCCCCGTCAAAGGCATCAACATCGTCCAGACGGCGCAAGGCGTATGCAAGGTGTTCAACAACAACTAAATCATCCTTAAATCAATCACAAACCTATACCTATGAAAAAGTTTTTACTCCTCACAGCCCTTTTCGGAGCAGCCCTCACCGCTGCTGCACAGTGGCCTACCAACATGGACGAATCGCCTGTCCTCATCACGCCCTCCGGCATCACCGACTACGGCAACTACCAGGCCACAAGTCCTGACGGCACAGTCTATACCATGCAAATCGTACCCAGAAACTTCGATGAGGCCGGACGCACCGCGCTGCGCTACATTCTGAGCATCTGCGGCCCCGACGGCGTGATGAAGACCGCCACCGACCAAGGCGCAGAGGGTGCGATCGAAGTGTGCTACACCCCCAACCGCTCGTGGACGGTAGTCAGCGACCCCTTGCACATCGACCGCGATGGCAACCCCATCATCATCGTGGAAGACTGCCGCAACTCCGCAGAAGACTCCAAAGACCTCTCCTTCACCGTCTATAAGTTTGACAAGGACGGCAACAAGATTTGGGAGCACGACCTCAACGAGGGCATGACCGTGGAGGAAGCAGCCTCCTGCGACATGGCACAGACCACCGACGGTGGCTATGTGTTCTGCTATTGTGTCTATGACTATCAGACGCAGTTGCAACACATCGAACTCGAAAAGCTCGACAAGGACGGCAATACCCTGTGGCACAAGGTCATGAAGGACAGCAAGTCTGCCTACAACTGGCCCATCCTCGTGGAGACGGACAACAACGACGCTATCCTGGCCTACACCTTCGGCACCAGCATGTATGTCTATACGGCTCGCATAGACGAGAATGGCAACGAGAAGTGGAGCACCCGCATCTATCGCGGCGGCTTTGACACCACACCCCTTTGGACCCACTTCCATGCCATACCTGACGTCAAGGGCGGCGTGCTGGTAAACTGGCGCGACGACCGCGAATATGACGGCTGGTGGAAGAACTACGTCAATCACGTCGATGCAGAGGGCAACATCGCCTACCCCAACGAGATGGACGCTGTGCGCGTGGCTTATCTCGAAGACGGCATCTCCATCGCAGGTGCCAGCATTGCTCATAACGACCAAGAGGGCACATCCTTCGTCGCCTACCGCTTCTACGCGCAGAAGTCACAGGATTATGAAGGTCTTGGCGTGCAGAAGATAGCCGACAACGGCGAGCTCCTCTGGGACGCAGAAGGCATCAACGTGGAAGACCTCTCCTTTGATCTCGAAGTCGCCAACGTGCAAGTGCAGTGTGCCGAAGACGGCGGCTGCGTCGTATTCTACCAACTCGGCGAAGGCAACAACGTGACTGGCCCGAAGGAAAATCGTGCGGCCAAATACAACAAGGACGGTGTCCGCGAGTGGAACATCAAGCTCGACAACTGGGACACCTATAAGGTGTCGCTGCTCTCCACGCCGCTCATCGACGGTCAGTACTGGATTGTCAGCTGGGAAGACCGCCTCGACGGTCCCAGCGACATGGGTAACTGCTACGACCGCTATGCCATCCGCCTCTACACCAACGGCGAGCGTCAGCCTGCTCCCGAAGCCATCGCCCACACCAGCCTTGACAAGGGCAACGGCGCAGTCCAGTACTTCAACGCTGCTGGCCAGCGCATCGCGGCTCCCGCCCAGGGCGTGAACATCATCAAGACGAGCGACGGCGTACGCAAGGTCGTGCGCTAACAGCGTCATCTATGCCTATCAGCGCGTGTGAGACACAGCGTCTCACACGCGCTTGACTCCCTGAATATAACACTACAAAACCCCATACTATGTGTAAGAAACTCTTTACGCTCTTGGCCTTGCTCGTGATGGTACTCACGGCGCAGGCCCAGGTCATCTGCAACTACGCTATGTCGTACGAGCAGGGCACCTACACGCCCATTACGGACGGAACGCAGGTAAGTCTCAGTGCTGTCACCAAGGACACGGACTTCTACGGTATTTACGACAACAACGGCTGGCAGTTCAACGACATGGCCACCAGCAAGCAGAAGATGAACACCTTTGAAGGCATCGACCTTGGCTTCACCTTCCGCTACAACGACATGGACGTTACCAAGTTTGCCATCGGCAACCACGGCTATCTCCTGCTCAGCGACAAGAACACCTTCAAGGCCAACGACGGCAAGATCTACAACATCATCGACAGCACCCTCGGCGCAACCGAAGACTGTATGTGGCTCGGCTTGGCCAACATCCGTGGCGTGCAGTTCACCAACGACACGGAGTTGCGTTACAAGGTGGAAGGCACGACGGGCAAGCACGTCTTCGTGATGCAGTTTGCCAACGTGCACTACGACACCAGCCACATGAACATGGACGTCAATTACGCTATGGGTAGCCTGCAAATCCGCCTCTCGGAAGAAGACGGCACCGTGCAGTTCGTCTTCGGCGCATGGACGGCAGACCCCGACGGCAAGACCTGTAACTTGAAGATGGGTCTCTCGGGCTACAACAGCGACTTCCTGCTCATCAAGACAAGCGGCAACGCGCCCGAGCCACAAGCCAACAGCAAGGACTCTTCTGCAGCCTACAACGGCTTCTGCGGCACGGCTCACGAGGCAGGCCTCACCTTCACCTTCAAGGCACCCAAGCCTTGCCTTCCTCCCACCACGCAGCCCACAGCCCTCAGTCTCGACGCCACCTCTACGTCCATCAGCGGTTCCTTCACGGGCGTGGCTGATGCCGACCACTACCTCGTAGTATGCTCGCAGGGTACACTCGACACGATGCCTGCCGATGGCGTGACCTACGCCGCAGGCGACGCGCTGGGCAATGGTACCGTCGTGGCTTACACCGACGGCACGACCTTCGCTACCACCGACCAACTGACGGCCGCTACCGACTACACCCTCACCGTCTTTGGCAGCAACAATGTCTGCCTTGGCGGCCCGGTCTATCAGATCAACGCACCGCTCACCGACCACATCAAGACGCTCATCGGCTGTCCCGAGGCGCTCACCGTGACGGGCACTGACCTCTACGCGCTCACCATCGACGCTACGGCCAACGCTACGGCCAACGACATCGTGGTGGCTGTCAGCACGAAGACGCAGCAAAACCCTGCGCGTGAAGACCAGAAGACCAAGGCTGGTGTCTTCGGCGTGCCCGAGGGCAAACTCAGCGTGGGTGACGAAATCGCAGGCGGCGGCCAAGTGGTCTATGTAGGCCCTGCCACCACTGACATCAAGTTGGAAGGTCTGGACAGCAACACCATCTACTGGCTGCGTGCTTGGAGCCAGGACGGCGAAGGCACCTACTCCTCCACCTATCAGGAGATCAGCACCTCCACCGACTTCGCAGCACCCTACACGCTCGACTGCTCCGAGATGCCGCACTACGACCGCGAGAATGCGCCCATCGGCTGGACGTATGAGGAAACGGGCGAAGGTGGCGTTTGTGCCTACCAAAGCCAGAACGATCAGCACGAGAACTACACGCCCAACGGCTTCGACTGGATATTCAACAAGTCCGACTCCTCCAAGGGCTCCAAGGCCATGCTGACCTCGCCCCACATCTATCTGCTCGACGAGAGCAACGAGATGGCGTTTGACGTAGCCTTCAGCGTCAAGAGCGGCTTTGGCGGTGCGCAGCCCGTAGATTGGCTCGACAACTGCTTCAAAGTGCAGATTTCGGCCGACGGCACCACCTACACCACCCTCTACACCATCAACGACAAAAACTCCATCGATGACATCAACACTCACCACATCACCATCGATGCCGCCAAGTTTGCCGACTTTGCTGGTAAGCGTGTGCAGTTGCGCTTCTACGTGGAGCACTTCTCCAACTTCAACATTAGCCTCAACAACATCAAGACCACTGGTACGGGCGAGATTGTCATCGAAGAAGAGCCCGACCTCTCCTACACCCTCACGCCCGAGGACGGCAGCAGCGTAGAAGTGCTGCGCACCGTCACCCTGGCCTACCCCGGCCTTCCCGAGGTGTGGATGAACAGCAACGGCGGTCAGGACTTCGCTCCCGTGCTCCTCAACGAGCAGGGCGAGGTGGCCTACGCTTGCCTCTATGCCGAGAACACCCCTGTGGGTGAAGACGCTTGGCTCGACAACTCCATCGACATCCGCTTCGACGGCGTGGCAGCGGGCACCTACACCCTCGTCATCCCCGCAGACGCCTTTGTCTATGCCATCGACGAAGCCACGGGTGCAGAGATTGGTCTGCCCGAGGTACGCGCCACTTACACCGTGACGGTAGGCGAAGAGCCCCAGTATGGCAACATCGACTACACCCTCGACCCCGCTGACGGCAGCACCGTAGAAAGCCTCACCACCATCGTGCTCTCCACCGAGGACACCGTGGACGATGCCACCTACATGTATGCGCCCGGTGAAGCACCCGAGAAGGCATACCTCATGAACGCAGCAGGCGAGAAGACCTATCTCTCCTATGATTGCAAGTACGACTTTGACAACCTCACCACCACCTTCACCTACACCATCGACGCTACCCTTGCTGACGGCACTTACACCTTCGTCATCCCCAAGGGCAACATCTGCTACACCGAGGAGGACGGCATGGACTACCCCGTCAATGAGATCCGCGCCACCTACACCGTCGATAGCACAGTCGGCATCGCTGGTCTGCGCAGCGGCGAAGGCACTGCCAAGGTCTATGACCTCCAAGGTCGTCGTGCTGGCCATGCCACCAAGGGCATCGTCATCAGCGGTGATCAGAAAGTCATTCGCATGAAGTAATCGCCCCGAGCGACCACGCTTTACAAGGGCTCGCAGCACCACGCTGCGAGCCCTTTTCGTATCTGGGCAGATGGTTTTCACGACGAGGGCAGACCGTTTTCACGACATGGGCAAATGGTTTTCACGACAAGGGCAGAGAGATGAAACAGCGTTAGAAGGCCATAAATTTTGCCGTGTGACAAAATCTTTGTACCTTTGCAGCCCAAGTCCGAACAAGCCCACTATGCAAAGCCTCGCCTTCATCCAATGGTGTCTTGCGCACCTCAACTACTGGGTCATCACGCTGCTGATGGCCATCGATAGCAGTTTCATCCCCTTCCCCTCCGAAGTGGTCGTACCGCCTGCCGCTTGGCTGGCAGGTGCAGAAGGCGACCTCAATGTCGTTCTCGTCGTCGTGTTTGCCACGTTAGGCGCCGACCTCGGTGCACTCATCAACTACGGACTCGCCCTTTGGCTGGGCCGCCCCATCGTCTATCGCTTCGCCGCCAGCCGCTTCGGCCGCCTGTGCCTGCTGAGCGAAGAGAAGGTGCAGCACGCCGAAGCCTACTTCGACCGCCATGGCGCGATTTCCACCTTCATCGGTCGCCTCATCCCCGCCGTGCGCCAACTCATCAGCATTCCCGCTGGTCTGGCCCGTATGTCGCTGGGGCGTTTCCTGCTCTACACCACGCTCGGCGCAGGCATCTGGAACAGCATCCTTGCCGCCATAGGCTACTACCTCTCCACCGTGCCCGGCATCGACAGCCGCGAAGCCGTCATCGCCAAAGCCTCACAGTATAGCCACGAGATAGGCTACGGCCTCATCGCCATCGTGGCCGCAGTGATTATCTTCTTCGTGTGGAAGGCATGCCGTCGCTCGGCATAATCCATATTTCACCTCATACCGACACCTGCTATGTTAGACCTTTTCATCCTCATCGTCATCGCGTGGAGCCTCATCTCTGGCTGGCGCGCTGGCTTCATCAAGGAGGTCATCTCCTCCGTAGGTTTCCTCATCGGCCTGCTCGTCGCCGCCACGTGTTACAACACGCTGGGCGAATACCTCAGCGTAAGCGGCACGGAGAGCAACATGATGACTTCCATCATCGCGTTTTTCCTCCTGTGGATTGTCGCACCTATCGTGCTGGGCTTCGTGGCCAACCTGCTGACCAAAGGCCTCAAAGGACTGCGGCTGGGCTGGATCAACAGCAGCCTCGGTGCACTCGTCAGCCTCGTGAAATACATCGTGCTACTCTCCTGCGTACTCAACGTGATGGGGGCACTGCACATCATCGATGAGCAGAAGGCCAGCGACAGCCACCTCTTCTCTCCCGTCAGCAGCGTCGTGACGCTGCTCGTGCACGAGATAGTGTCGCCACAGCAGAACGCTCCGGCACAAGACAGCGTGCAGAGCGACACAGTATGGGTCGATGTGAGCCACAAATCCTAACCCCACTACGCATGGCCAACGACAACAACGCACTGCTACGCTCGGTAGCAGAACAGAAATACGAACAGGGCTTCGTCACCGAGGTCGATACCGAGATTATCGAGCAAGGCCTTTCGGAAGACATCATCCGCCTCATCTCCGCGAAGAAAGGAGAGCCCGACTGGCTCCTCGAGTTTCGCCTCCGTGCCTATCGCCACTGGCAGACCCTCGAAACGCCGACCTGGGGGCATGTCCATCTGCCCGCCATCGACTACCAAGCCATCTCCTACTACGCCGACCCCACACGCCGACAGAAAGACACGGGGAGCAAAGAGATTGACCCCGAACTGATGAAGACCTTTGACAAACTCGGCATCCCCCTCGAAGAGCGTATGCAACTCGCAGGCGTGGCCGTCGATGCTGTGATGGACTCCGTCAGCGTCAAGACCACCTTCAAGGAGCGGCTGCAAGAGAAAGGCATTATTTTCAGTTCCATCTCGGAGGCGGTGCGCGAAAATCCCGACCTCGTACGCCAGTACTTGGGCAGCGTCGTGCCCTATCGCGACAACTACTTCGCTGCCCTCAACTCCGCCGTATTCTCCGACGGCAGTTTCGTCTATATCCCCAAGGGCGTGCGCTGCCCGATGGAGCTCTCCACCTACTTCCGCATCAACGCCCGCGGTACAGGCCAGTTTGAGCGCACGCTCATCGTCGCAGACGAAGGGGCCTACGTCTCCTATCTCGAAGGCTGCACGGCACCGATGCGCGACGAGAACCAACTCCACGCCGCCATCGTAGAAATCGTGGTGGAGCGCGATGCTGAGGTCAAATACTCCACCGTACAAAACTGGTATCCGGGCGACAGCGAAGGCCGCGGCGGTGTGCTCAACCTCGTCACCAAACGCGGCCATCTGCGTGGGGCTAACGCGCGTCTGTCGTGGACGCAAGTGGAGACGGGAAGTGCCATCACCTGGAAATATCCCTCGTGCATCCTCAGCGGCGACAACACGCAGGCAGAGTTCTACTCCGTAGCCGTCACCAGCAACCACCAAGAGGCCGACACGGGCACCAAGATGATACACATCGGCCGCGACAGCCGTTCCACTATCATCAGCAAGGGCATCAGCGCAGGCCGTTCCCAAAACAGCTATCGCGGCCTCGTCAAGGTGGGCAAGCACGCCACGGGGGCGCGCAACTATTCCTCCTGCGACTCTCTGCTGCTGAGCGACACCTGCGGCGCACACACCTTCCCTTACCTCGACGTGCAGTGCAACGATGCCGTCGTGGAGCATGAGGCCACGACCTCCAAGATTTCCGAAGACCAACTCCTCTACTGTCAGCAGCGCGGCATCCCCATCGAGGACGCCGTCAATCTCATCGTTGGCGGTTATGCCCGCGATGTCATCAACAAACTCCCCATGGAGTTTGCCGTAGAGGCACAGAAACTCCTTGCCGTGTCGCTCGAAGGTAGCGTAGGCTAACTACCGTTTGTAGCCCCATCTACAACGACAAGCCCGGGAAGCATCATCACGCTTCCCGGGCTTGTCGTTCTCTTCTCATCTGTTGCCATCGCCAGTTTCCCCACACGCTGAAAAAAAGAAAGCCGCAAGGCGCATACGCACCTCGCGGCTTATCGTTAGATGTTTAGTCTATCTGCTTCTCGATTACTTGGAGAGGGTGCAGATGCTGACGCGGTTCCAGTCGGGCTCGCTGAACATGTCACCCACACCGCGACCTTCTGCAACGATGCGGTCAGCAGCAATCTTGTACTTGTTCACGAGGATGTTCTTCACAGCCTGTGCACGCTCCTTAGCGAGGCGATCGTTGATAGCCTTGCTGCCTTCGGGAGAAGCATAACCCTTGATGCAAACCTTGCTGTCCTTGTTGTTCTTAAGGAAGGTAGCAACGCGCTCTACGTTAGGCATCTGAGCAGCCTCAACGGTGCTCTTACCCTGACGGAAGGTGATGGTCTGCTCCATGTCCTTCGTGTTGTTTTCTACCTTAACTTCCTTCACAACTTCCTTGATAACTTCCTTCACTTCGGGCTTGCGGTTTCTGAGAGCCTCGTTTTCAGCGCGGAGGTCGTTAATCTTAGCGTTGAGACCATCTACCTCAGCCTGGTCGTAAGGACGTACGAGGGTGAAGTAGTGCTCACCGTTGTTGTGGTTCTTGAAGTGGTAGGTTACACCAGCGAGTACCTGGATAGCGCTATAGTTGATGTTGTACATACCGTGGTCGATGCCCTGACGGTGGGAGAGATCCCATACGATAGAAGGCTTAACGCTAACCGTCCAAGCCTTCTTGGCGCCGAGGTTGAAGTTGAAGTTAAGACCAGCGGTAGAAGTAGCAGCGTTGCGCTCTACATCGAAGCGGTGCATGAAGCCGAGACCTACAACACCTTCTACTTCGAAGGTACGGGGCTGACCGTTGTAACCACAGAACCAGTTGCTGAAGTTGAACTTACCGAGAACGCTGCTGTTAACGTTATCGATAGCGGTCTTCATACCGTGGATACCGGGCTGGCTGCAGAAGTCTTCAGTGTTGATACCTGCCATGCTCTGGAAACCGAGACCAAAGACAGGAGTGATCTGCTTGGTGAGTTCGAGACCAGCAACGCCACGAGCATCACTAAACATGTTGTGATGTACGGTGGGAGCAATTGCACCACCCTGGAGGGTGATAGACCAGTTGTCAAAGAAACCGCTACCGAGAACGGTCTTCTGAGCGCCAGCGGTGAGGACCATTGCGCCCATGGCGAGAATCGTAAAGATTTTCTTCATTGTGTTAATTGATTAAAGGTGAATGTATAAATTGGTTGTTTCGTTGGGAGGTGTTCTACGGGACTATGACATGGAAAACGCTGCAAAATTAGTAATACTTTGGGAAACGCCCAAGTTTTTTCCCGTTTTTCTTTGTTTTTCGCGTGTATTTTCGTATTTTTAACACTTGCATTTGGAATTTTGCACGATTAAGTGTAATTTTGCACCACAAGACAACGACATTCGCCTCACGGCTAAGAGGCGACAAATCAAAACCTAACATCATGGATCAAAACAAAGACAACCAGAAGAAGCTCGAGATAGAGCTGACCCCTGAAATTGCTGCTGGCACTTACGCCAACTTTGCTATCGTATCGCACACCGACCAAGAGTTTTTCATCGATTTCGCCGTATTAGGTCCCAATATGCCCAAGACGCGCGTCAATACCCGCATCGTCTTGACGCCGACCAACGCCAAGCGTCTGCTCAACGCGCTGCAAGAAAACATGAAGCACTTTGACAATCGCGGCAAGCAGCCGACCGGCAATCCCGCGGCCCCCGGCCGCCCGGCAACCCCTTACGGCGTAGGTACGGCAAAACAGCCCCACGCCTGCGGGC
>JAGHRU010000027.1 GCA_018066225.1 Candidatus Equimonas enterica | reverse complement strand
GCGCACATCGTTTCACCTGTCTGCGCAGACAGTTTTTAGCCTCTGCCCAGACCCAAAAACACCGCAGCCCTCTCCGTGTGTGCCGGCAGCCGTCATAGGTGTTTTATGTCGGGCTATCGGGTGATGGTGCAACTGCCGACATATTGCAGGAAACTGTCGCGGTACATCTCGCTGACGGGGATGAGTTTGTCGCCGAAGCGCACTTGCGAACGCTCGATGACCGTGACGTGCATCATATTGACGATGAATGAGCGATGCGTACGCAGGAAGAGCGGACTGGGCAGTGCCGCCTCTATACTGCGCATAGAGGCCAGCGAGAGCACGGGGCGTGGCTCGTCTTTGAGATAGACTTTGATGTAGTCTTTCAGCCCTCTATATAGAGTATGTCGTGGTAGGCAATGCGGCGTATTTTGTAGTCGCTTTTGAGAAAAATGCAGTCCTCGGCGGCTTGTACGGCTGGCGACTCTGCATTGGTCGTTGGTGGCATGTCGCTTGGCGTAGCGGTGCGTTGGAAATAACTCTGCGCGCGCTCCACCGAGGCGAGAAAATCGCTGTAACTGATGGGCTTGAGCAGGTAGTCGAGGGCTTCCACCTTGTAGCCTTCGAGCGCGTAGTCCGAGAAGGCGGTCGTGAAGACGATGCGCGAGGTGGTGCTTGGCAGCATATTTGCAAATTCCAGTCCCGTCAAGTCGGGCATCTGGATGTCGCAGAAGATGAGTTGGGCAGGGGCATCGCGCAGCCCTTGCAGGGCTTCTACTGCGCTGCTGTATGAGCGCGTGAGTTGCAGCCCCGGCGTCTTCGCTACATAGGCTTCGAGGAGTTTGACGGCCAAAGGCTCGTCGTCGATGATGGCACAAGTAAGCATATCTTTGTCGGTTGTGGGTCAGTGGTGGTTAGTGGAGGCGTATGCGTATGTCGCTACGGTAGATGCCGTCGCTATCTACACCGTAGTGCCATGTGTGGCGGTCGGGATAGGCCAAGGCCAAGCGTGAGGCCACAAGATTGAGCCCTATGCCGCCGGGCGACTTGTCTGCGCTGCTCTTGGGGTGGTTGGGGTTGGTGCAGAGGAAACGCACAGTGCCTGCGGCCTCATCTACGGCGAAGGTGATGTGCAGATGGGAGGGCTGACAAGGCGAAACACCGTGCTTGAAAGCGTTTTCCACGAGCGAGATGAAGATGAGCGGCGCCACCTTGACCTTGCAATCGGCAGGGATGTCGGTGTCGAAAGTGACCTGCACCTGTGCCGTCTGTCGGAGCGACATGAGGGCGATGTAGTGGCGCAGAAACTCTGCCTCCTGCTGCACTTCTACCTCGCTGGTGATGTCCTCGTAGAGCATATAACGCAGCAGTTTGGAGAGTTCTTCGATGGCGTGCTGCGCCTGCTCGGTGTCAAACGCTACGAGGGCATAGATGTTGTTGAGCGTGTTGAGCAGAAAGTGGGGATTGAGTTGGTTCTTCAAGTTGCTCACCTCTGCCTCGGCACGTCGTCGCTCGGCGCGTTGCAGCGCCATCTCGCTCTGCCACCAGCGTTTCGAGAGCCGCAGCATGATGGCGATGGCGACGATGAACAGGTGCGACAGCATCTTGCTTATCATGAAAAACGGTAGGCCAAAGAGCATCATAGGTCGCTCTATATGGTGGTGATGATGATGGGGAGGGCTAAGCGGTGGCAGATGGGTGAAACAGAGGGAGTGCAGGCCCACGATAGCCGCGATGGCCAGCAGGTTGATGAGCACAAAGCGCCAGTGACGCTTGGGCTCGAAGTATTGGGGGACGAGATAGAGGTAGTTGAGATAGAAGAGCACGCACATACCCATCGGGTAGAGCAGACCGCGGAAATAGTGGGCCCAATCGAAGGCCTCATGGTCGCGGCCGAAGAAGAGCGGCGTCACGAAAATGTAGGTCCATACGGCGAGGTGCAAGATGCCCTCACCTATGGCTCTGCGGCGGCGTTTGTCGTCTTCGAGGTCGGCGGCGTTGGGGAGGTTAGAGATGGTCATAGTGCTGCGAAGTTACGCATTTTAGGCGAATAGCAACAAGAAAATAGACGAAGGGGAAGTTTTTTACGACGTTCTGCGGCGTTCAATCTCTCAACATAATGCCCGTGAAGATACGTCCGCTGTGAATGTCTTGGCGCCGGGCAGAGAAAAAGTCAGGGCTGGTGAGGGTGTCGATGCCTGCAAGGTGTATATGCTGGGCGTGCAGACCACTCTCACGGAGCAGGTAGGTGGCGGCAGTCCATAGGTCGATGTGCCATTTCTGCGTCGCCTTTGAGGCTGCTTCGCCTCTCACTGGGAAGCGTTGGGCTATGGCATCCATAGGGAACGTGGCGGCGCGAAACGCTTCATAGACTTCGTCGCCGATTTCGAAGGACGCGAGGCTGATGCTTGGTCCGATGACGGCGAGAAGGTCGGCAGGATGGCTACCGTAGTTGTCGCTCATCACGCTGACCACGCGCTGTGGTAGCCGGGCCTTCATACCGCGCCAGCCTGCGTGGAGCGCACCGATAGCGCGGTGGCATGGGTCGTAGAGCAGAATAGGCACGCAGTCGGCCGTGCTGATGCCGATGCAGTGGTGCGGCAGGTCGGTGACGAGGGCGTCGCAGTCGGAGAGCAGTGGTGCCGCAGCGATGCTTTCAAAGTCGGGGAAGAGAGCCGCGTCAAGGGGCGTGGTGAGGGTGACGATGGTGGTGCCGTGCGTCTGA
>JAGHRU010000124.1 GCA_018066225.1 Candidatus Equimonas enterica | reverse complement strand
ATGCCCACCTTTGGCAAACGCGAACACCTCTGCCTCTCACGCGACATCGACCATCTTTTCGCTGTCAGCCGTCAGTCTGCCGCCGCTTACCCCGTGCGTGCTGCGTGGTGTCGCGTGCCGCGAAAGGCCGATACCCCAGTGGTGCAGGTGCTCCTCTCCGTGGCGAAGCGTCGCCTGCGCCATGCTGTGGATCGCAACAGGGCAAAACGACAACTCCGCGAGGCCTACCGACTGCAAAAGCAAGGGCTCTGGGACGCCATGCAAGGGCAAAGCGAGACGATGCTCCATGTGGCTTTCGTGTGGCTCTCCGATAAGCCGATGCGCACCGAGCGCGTGATGCACAGCATGGCCGTGCTCTTGCGCCAAATAGTAAAAGCAGAGCAATCTGCGCCTCCTGCTCTATGAACTGGATCACCCGTGCCCTCATCGCTCCCATCCGTGGCTATCAGCGCTACATCTCGCCGCTGACACCGCCTGCCTGCCGCTTCACGCCGACATGCTCGCAGTACGCTGTCGAGGCCTTGCGTAAGCACGGGGCACTCAAAGGCTCATGGCTCGCTGTGCGACGCATCCTGCGTTGTCATCCTTGGGGCGGTAGCGGCTACGACCCCGTGCCCGATTAGACGAGCCGCAACAACAGCGCAAACCCTTGCCGCCGCTTGGCGGCTTACGACATACAAACTCCCTATATTATGCAAAACTTCATAGAAGAACTGACGTGGCGTGGCATGATACACCAGATGATGCCCGGCACGGACGAACTGCTTGCTTCGGGCATGCAGACGGCTTATCTGGGCATCGACCCCACAGCCGACTCCCTGCACATTGGCCATCTCTGCGGTGTGATGATGCTCCGTCACTTCCAGCGCTGCGGCCACAAACCCCTTGCCCTCGTCGGCGGTGCTACGGGTATGATAGGCGATCCCTCGGGCAAGTCGCAGGAGCGCAACCTCCTCGACGAAGCCACCTTGGCACACAATGTGGCCTGCATCAAGAAGCAGCTCGCCAAGTTCCTCGACTTCGATAGCGATGCCAGCAATCGTGCTGAACTCGTCAATAACTACGACTGGATGAAGGACTTCACTTTCCTTGCCTTCGCCCGCGATATCGGTAAGCACATCACGGTGAACTACATGATGGCAAAAGAGAGCGTGCAGAAGCGTCTCAACGGTGAGGCGCGCGACGGTCTCTCCTTCACAGAGTTTACCTATCAGCTGCTGCAAGGCTACGACTTCCTGTACCTCTACGAGCACAAGGGCTGTCGCTTGCAACTCGGCGGCGCAGACCAGTGGGGCAACATCACGACCGGTAGCGAACTCATCCGTCGCACGAATGGCGGAGAGTGCTTCGCCTTGACCTGCCCTCTCGTGACCAAGAGCGACGGCAGGAAGTTTGGTAAGACGGAAAGCGGTAATGTGTGGCTCGATGAGGAGCGTACGTCGCCCTATGAGTTCTACCAGTTCTGGATAAATGTGCCCGACGACGACGCTAAACGCTATATCAAGATCTTCACTTCGCTGACCCGCGAGGAGATAGAAGCCATCATAGATGAACACGACACCGACCCCGGACGTCGCATACTGCAAAAGCGTCTGGCGGAGGAGGTGACCGTGATGGTGCACTCCCGCGAAGCCTACGAGCGTGCTGTGGCAGCCTCCAACATCCTCTTCGGCAAAGCCACCAAAGAGAGCCTCCTCGCCTTGGACGAGCAGACGCTGCTGGCTGTCTTCAAGGACGTGCCACACTACGAAGTGTCGCGCGAGCAGGTCGTCGGCGCACGCGCTGTCGATCTGATGGCAGAGACCACGCCGTGCTTCTCTTCCAAGGGAGAAATGCGCAAACTCACCCAAGGCGGTGGTGTGCAACTCAACAAGGAGAAACTCGCAGCCTTCGACCAGATCATCGGCGAAGGGGACTTGCTGGACGGCAAGTACCTGCTCGTGGGGCAAGGCAAGAAGAAGAACTACCTCGTCATCGTAAAGTAAATCGATTACGGCGCAAGTCGCTTGGGGAATGGATACCCGAAGTGGCTTGCGCCTTTTTATGGCCTCATGGTGGGCCACTCCCCTCCCAAATTGTCTTATGCGCCGTCGCTACATCATCCCTATACTCTCTCTCGCGCCGCTCGCTGCACTGGCGCAGGAGATGGGCACGCCGCCCAACGTCATCTACATCATGTGCGACGACATGGGTTACGGCGACCTCGGCTGCTACGGGCAGCCTTTCATCCTCACGCCCCACATCGACCAGATGGCACGCGAAGGGATGCGCTTCACCGATGCCTACGCTGGCAGTCCTGTCAGTGCGCCTTCGCGTGCCACGCTGATGACGGGGCAGCACACGGGACATTGCGAGGTGAGAGGCAACAAGGAGTATTGGCCCGATGCGCCGAAGGTGAAATACGGCATCGTGGAAGACTATGCTGTGAGTGGTCAGCATCCCTACGACCCCGAGCATATCGTGCTGACGGAGATGATGAAACGCCAAGGCTATCGCACCGCGATGTTCGGCAAGTGGGCCGGAGGCTACGAGGGCAGTGCATCGCTGCCCCATACGCGTGGCATCGACCGCTTCTTCGGCTATGTGTGCCAATACCAAGCCCACAGTTATTACCCCAATTTCCTCAACCGCTACGACCCCGCACGCGGCGACACGACGACGGTGCGCGTGGTGCTCGAAAGCAATGTGCAGCACGCCATGACGGGCGACGACTACCACCGCCGTCCGCAGTACAGTGCCGACCTCATCCATCGTGAGGCACTGCGGTGGATAGGCGAGCAGCAGCCCGATGGGCAGCCTTTCTTCGCCATGCTCACCTATACGCTGCCCCATGCCGAGTTGGCGCAGCCCGCCGACAGCCTCGTATCGGCCTACGAAGCGGCGTTTACGGACGACAAGGACTGGGCGGGACAGTGGCCATCGCGCTATGCCGATGTGCGTCACACCCATGCGCAGTTTGCCGCTATGATAAGCCGCCTCGATGCCTATGTGGGCGAGGTCTTCGCCACGCTGCGTGCCAAGGGGCTCGACAGCAACACGCTCGTCATCTTCACCAGCGACAATGGGCCGCACGAAGAGGGTGGGGCAGACCCTGCTTTCTTCGGTCGCGACGGCCGACTGCGTGGGCTGAAGCGTCAGTGCTACGAAGGTGGCATCCGCGTACCCTTCATCGCGTGGTGGCCGGGCAGGGTGGCAGCAGGCAGCGAGAGCAACCTTCCCTTTGCCTTCTACGACATCATGCCCACGCTGGCCGACCTTACGGGGCTGACCGACTTCCCGGCGTCGGTGACGAGTCGGGCGAAAGCCGAGCGTGGCGAAGCCGAACCTTTCGACGGCATCAGCATACTGCCTACGCTCTTGGGCGAGGACGCGGCGCAGCAGCGACACGACTTCCTCTACTGGGAGTTTGACGAGACCGACCAGATGGCGCTGCGCCAAGGGCGATGGAAACTCGTGGTGCGCGGTGGCGTGCCCGAACTCTACGACCTCGATGCCGACATACACGAAGACCACGACCGCGCTGCCGAGCACCCCGAGCGCGTGGCGGCGATGGTGGAGGTGCTGCTGAAAGAGCACACCCCTAACCCGCACTTTCGCGTGACGTTACCACGCAGGCCATAGCCTCGGCAGTGCGTGCTCCATTGGCCTACACGGCATACGCCCCCGCAGTGACCACATCGGTTGCACTGCGGGGGCGTATGCCGTAAAGGGGGAAGGCAGATGGCGGTTACAGCCCCCAGTTGGAGAAGAAATAGTCCTTCTCGACGGCGGTCTCGACGGCGGCAGGGAGGTTGGGGAAGAAGTCGATGCCCGTCCGCTCTTCCAGCTCGTCGATGGAGATGGCGTGCTGGCGCAGTTCTTCGGCCGTGCCCTGGGTGCCTCCATAGTCCTTGTGCTCCATGAAGAAGGCAATGGCAGAGTAGGTTTTGCTCTTGACCTTGAGTAGCGCCATGTAGTAGTACTTGGGCACAGCGACGCGCTTGCCATTGGGACGCGAGAGGTATTGCAGCACCTGTCCCGTGCCGATGGTGCCGCCCTTGACCACATAGAGCGTGTCGGCGAAAGCCGCAGAGCGTCCCCACGACTGCACCTGCTGCTCGTAGATTGGCCAGTAGTCTTGGTTGAAGCGCGAGCGTTGCGGCGACATGTTGGACATGAAGAACGTGAGGTCGTTGGCCGAGGCACTATACAGACGGTCGGCACTGGCGCAGATGTGGCCGCGGTCGTAGCCGCCGCCGAAGCCGCCAGAGCCGATATGGCAATCGGTAGGGAGATAGGGGTCGTCGCGGAAACTGTCTTGTCGCCCGGTGACCTTGCTGCGCGTCTTACTGTCGAAGCGGAAAGCGACCCAGCGGGAGTGCCCCTGCGCCGCGTCATATTCGAGGCAATAGGCCATCACGCTGTCCTTGCCCTCCTTGCTGCTATGCGCCACGAAGTGGTTGCCGGCTTTCAGGCGCGGCACCTCGAGGCGCGTGACATACTTGCCGAGCCAAGGGGCGACGGCAGTAGGGGAGTTGGCGTTGGTAGCGTCGGTGGAGGACGTGGGCGTAGTGGGGCCGATGATGTAGTCGGGTTCTTCCTTGTCGCAGGCGGCGAGCAAGAGGAGGCAGGTGGTGAATATGAGATAGTGTATGTGCTTCATGCGTTAAAGGTGTTTGCTGTGGAGGTGCAAAGTTAAGGCTTTTGCGGCAAACAGGCAAGCGTGGGAAGAGAAACTTTGCTGTTGCTACTTTTTTCGGTGCATCGGGGTGGGACGATGCAAAAATTTTGACAATCCGTAGTGCCGCATTTAGCGCGCGGTGTGACGGGGTAGGCCGCCTATTTGGGGCGCAATGAAGGGCGGCGCATCACGATGCGGGCAGACCGTGCGCGCTATCTGCCCTTGTCGGTGCGCGTCTCTGCCCACGCCGTAAGCACGATGCGGGCAGACGGGGCAGGAGGCCGGGGCAGGAGGAAATGACGATGCGGGGCTATCGCGCTGAAAATCAGCGCGAAACGTGGCGGAGCGAGCGTATGGCGTAGGCGCGCTGACGGTCGGCGGCGGCCGACGAAGCCACCCACAGCGGCTTCGCGCGGCGCGTGGCGTTGGTCCGAATGGCGGTAGCGATGGTGAAGGGGTTGGGTAATGTGAAATTCTTTTGACGCAGCGGTCGTGGCGTTAAAAGGTGTTGCTGCGCTGCATTTTTCTGCATTTTTATTTGTGCGGTTGGGCTGAAATGTTTATCTTTGCGCTCTAAAACAATAACAAAGCACGCAAAAAGTGGTCTAAAACTCGGCACAGAAGCCGCGTTCAGCCGCTCGGGCGTGCGACAGCAACATCATGAGTAACACGCAGTATTCCGACTTCATCGCGCTCATCGAGCACAGTATTCGCGAGAATTGGCAGCGTGACGCGCTCACTGACTATGGCGGTGAGACATTTCGCTACCGTGATGTGGCGGTATCTATCGCCAAACTCCACATCCTCTTTGAGCAAGCGGGTTTGCAGCCCGGTGACCGCATTGGCCTCTATGGCCGCAACTCTGCGCACTGGGCCATCGCCTTCCTGGCTACCATCACCTATGGCGCAGTAGCCGTGCCCATCCTGCACGATTTTAGCGGCGAGCAGGCGCAAAACATCATCGCGCACAGCGCGGCACGCCTGCTCTTTGTGGGCGACAACATGATCTCGCGCCTCCAGCCCGAAGCCATTCCCGAGTTGGTGGCCGTGGTGCGCAACAGCGACTACGAGGTGCAGTACAGCCGCGACGAAAGCCTTGCCAAGATGCGCGACACGATCAACGTACATTTCGGCCAGCATTACCCCCGCGACTTCGGCCCCGAAGACCTCCACTACCATCGTCAGAGCGATGGCGAGGCACTGGCACTCATCAACTACACCAGCGGCACTACCGGACACTCCAAAGGCGTCATGCTGCCCTATCGCTCGCTGTGGAGCAACGCGCTCTGTGCGCAAGAACTCTGCCCCGAGACCTTCCTTCCGGGCAATTGCATCGTCTCCATGCTGCCGATGGCGCACATGTACGGCCTGATGTTTGAACTTATCGCAGGGCTGCTCGTGGGCATGCACACCTATTACCTCCTGCGGGCGGCTTCGCCCAGCGTCATCCTCGCTGCCTTTGGCGATGTGCGCCCTCATCTGGCCATCTGCGTGCCCTTGGTGATGGAGAAACTCCTGCAAAAGACCGTCGTGCCGAAACTCGAACGCCCCATGCTGCGCACCGCGCTGCGTGTGCCCTATCTGCGTGCACGCATCATGGCGCGCGTCAAGGAGCAAATGCTCGGTGCCTTCGGTGGCCGCGTGGCACAGGTCGTTATGGGCGGCGCAGCCTTCAATCCCGAACTCGAAGCCCTGCTGCGCGAGATAGGCTTCCCCTATACCATCGGCTACGGTACGACGGAGACAGGACCACTCATCACCTTCACCCACGCCTCAGCGTTTAAGATGGGCACCTGCGGCCGCGTTGCGCCACGCATGGAGATGCACATCGACAGCAGTAATCCCCGCGAGCAGGTGGGCGAAATCTTGGTGCGCGGCACCAACCTCATGCTCGGCTACTACAACGATGTGGCTGCCACCAATGCCGTCGTCGATGCAGGCGGCTGGTATCATACGGGCGACCTCGGCACCATAGCCGACGACGGGAGCCTCACCATACGCAGACGTTGCAAAAACATGCTCCTCACGCCCAATGGCCAGAATGTCTATCCCGAGGAGGTGGAGAGCCGCTTCGCCGTCTTGCCCTGCGTCAAGGAGTGCTGCATGGTGCAGCGCGACAACAAGTTTGTCATGCTCGTCTATCCCGACTTCGAGGCCGCCGAGGCCAAAGGCTTGTCGCACCTCGACATCATCGACCTCATGGAGCGTCACCGCCGCGACCTCAACAAGCACCTCAACCGCTACGAACAACTCTCTGCCATCGAGGTGCGCGACGAAGAGTTTGAGAAGACCCCGAAACTCTCCATCAAGCGTTATCTCTACACTTATTCACCACCCAAATACAACGACGATGGCATTATCTCATCTTTGTGCGCACCACCTGTATCGTCTGCCCCAGATAGGCATGTTGGCCTTTGCGCTCTATCCGTTGGAGGAAGTCAAGGCGTGCCTCTTCTATCCCCTCACTGGCCTCATCTTCGCAGCCTTTGCCTGTGCCCTCATCGGGGGCGTATGGCTCTACCGCCACGACAGAAGCGCGTTTCGCGCTCAACTCGCCAAGTGCATGGCCACGACATTTACCGATTTCGTCATCATCGCCGTCGGTTGCGCAGTAGCCTACGCTCTGGACGATGCTTTGCTGTCTTTCTGGCTTTGTCTCTTGGGCGTGGAGTTGCTCCTGCTGCCATTGGCTAAAAAGACGACGCTGTAACCACTAAATAGCCTTACGCAAAAAAGCCGAAGCGCGCTGTGCTTCGGCTTTTTGTGTAAGGCTATGCTGTGTTTATTGAAAAGTATTTTGTAACTTTGCGCCACTTATGAAGACATTCCAAGAACTTGGCGTGAGTGAAGCCCTGCTGCGCGCCATCTCCGAAATGGGCTACGAGCAGCCGATGCCCGTGCAGCAAGAAGTCATCCCCTATCTCCTCGGTGAAGGCAACGATGTCATCGCTCTGGCGCAGACGGGGACGGGTAAGACGGCCGCCTTTGGCCTGCCCGTGCTGCAAAAGACCAACCCCGACGACCTCACCACACAGGCTGTCATCCTCAGCCCGACGCGCGAACTCTGCCTGCAAATAGCCGACGACCTCAAAGACTACGCCCGCTACATCGACGGCCTGCACATCGTGCCCGTCTATGGCGGCGCAAGCATAGAGAGCCAAATCCGCCAACTCCGACGCGGCGCACAAATCATCGTGGCCACGCCGGGACGCCTCATCGACTTGATGCACCGCGGTGTGGCGCATCTCGAAGCCGTGAGCAATGTGGTGCTCGACGAGGCCGACGAAATGCTCAACATGGGCTTCTCCGAAAGCATCGACGCCATCCTCGAAGGCGTGCCACGCGACCGCAATACGCTGCTCTTCTCGGCCACGATGGGGCCCGACATCGAGCGTATCGCCAAGTCCTACCTGCGCGACTACAAGGAAATCGTCGTGGGAAGCCGCAACGAGGGTGCCGAGCACGTCAATCATATCTACTACATGGTGCAGGCCAAGGACAAATATGCTGCTCTCAAGCGCATCGTGGACTACTATCCCCGCATCTACGCCATCATCTTCTGCCGCACCAAAGTAGAGACGCAGGAGGTGGCCGACCAACTCATCAAGGACGGCTACAACGCCGAGGCCTTGCACGGCGACTTGGCACAGGCACAGCGCGACCTGACGATGCAGAAGTTCAGACAGCACCGCACGCAGTTGCTCGGCCACCGATGTGGCAGCACGCGGCCTCGACGTGGAAGACCTCACCCATGTCATCAACTACGGACTGCCCGACGACGTGGAAAACTACACCCACCGCTCGGGACGCACTGGACGCGCCGGCAAGTGCGGCACCAGCATCTGCATCATCCATCTGCGCGAGCGCGGCAAGGTGCGCACCATAGAGCGCGTCATCGGCAAGCAGTTTGAGGCTGGCACGCTGCCCGAGCCCCAAGAATTCTGCACCAAGCAACTCTACCGCGTCATGGAACTGCTCGAACAGGTCGATGTGGATGAGGCGCAGATTGCACCATTCCTGCCCGAAGTGATGCACAAACTCGAATGGCTCAGCAAGGAAGACCTCATCAAGCGCATCGTGCAACGCGAGTTTGGCCGTTTCGTGGCTTACTATGCCGATGCCCCCGACATCGTGCAGCCCAAGGAGAGCAAGCGTATCGCAAGCAGCGACCGCGACACGGGAGGCGGCAAGCGCAAAGGGCGTGCCGACGCCGACCACACGCCAGAGGCTGGCTATAAGCGTCTGTTTCTCAACCTCGGCAAGCGCGACAACTACTATGCGCGCGAAATCATCAGCCTCATCAACCGCCACATGGACGAATACATCGCCATCGGACGCATCGACCTTGCCCAGCAGTTCAGTTTCTTTGAGGTGCCCGAGGAGCAGGCGCAGACCGTCATCGACGGCATGAAGCGCGTCAAGACAGGAGGCCGCCGTGTGGTGGTCGATTGGGCCGACCCCGAAGACCAGCAAGCCGCAGGCGGCAAGCGCAGTAACCGTGCGCCGAAGCGTGAGACGCATCGCCCCGACAAGGGCTATCAGCGTGAGGCGCGTCCCGGCTTTGCAAGCCGCAAGCCAGCCTTCAAGCACCGCAAGGAGTGGGCTGACGATCAGCCGACGCGTCCCAAGAAGTCGGCGGTGCGTCCCAAGAAGAAAGCCACACGCCTGCAAGACGATTGGCGCAAGTTCTTTGAAGATTGACCATAAGCGTATCACCTTTTATACTGATTTGCAGCAATGAATACCCATAGTTTCTCTCTGCTTCGCCGTATTTTTCTTCTTGCCCTCCTTGGTCTTGTTGGTTGTGTGACAGCCTCGGCGCAAGGCTTCTTCTTGCGTGTCGGTGGCGGCCTTGCTACGCATAGCGGCAGCGACCCCAGTCGCGTGGTCGGCGCCATCACGGGCGGCTTGGGCTATGAATATGAGTTTAATCAGCACCTGACCATAGCCCCTACGCTCTCGATGTATAGCAAGGGGTGGAAAGACGACGATGTGCAGACGCCCGTCATCGACGACAAGACAGGCGAAGTGCGCCTCGACGACTTCGGCAACCCTGTGATGAGCACCGCCAATGTGGCTGCGACGGCCAACTATCTCCACTTCGCCCTGCCGTTGCGCTACTACTTTCGCCTCGGTGAAGGCCGCTATATATATATCGGTATGGGGCCTTATGCGGCTCTCGGCGTGACGGGAAAACTCAAAGTCAAGGGTGACGGCAGTGCCTATGAGGCCGCCAAATACTACTACGATGCCCACACCTTTGGCCGTGATGCCCAATCCCGCCGTTTCGATGCTGGCTTGCAAGCCGCCGTGGGCTACCAATTAGTTTCGGGGCTGCGCATTGGCCTTGAAGCCGACTTCGGACTGACCAACTGCAACAAGGCCGGTGCCGTCACGCTGCAAGGCGTACCCCGACACCCTGCCCGCAATGTGTCGGGGCTGCTGACGCTGACCTATCATTTCGGCAAAAACGATGCGGACGCGACGTTCGGCCAATAAAAATAACATTTTTTTAGGCCGTATTTCGCAAGAAATGCGTAACTTTGCGCCCAAACTGTCTGAAACAATAAAAACATATACGTATATACCACACTACAATGAGAAGGATTCTTTCCGTATTCGTGCTTATGGTAATGGCCATTACCATGCACGCTCAGGTCACCTTCAATGTGTCTTACAAGCGCGTAAGCCCCACTGAGGTGGACATCATCTTTACTGGTAAGGCAGCCCCCGGCTGGCATATCTATTCCACCAATATCCCTGCCGATGGACCCAACCCTGCAACCTTCAACATCGACAGCAAGAAGGGCGCAAAGGCTGCGGGCAAACTCAAAGGCGGCCCCGGCGCGAAAACCGTGAGCGAGCCCATGTTTGACGGCATGAAGATTACGTTCTACGAGAACAAAGCCACCTTCACGCAGCGCGTCACCCTTACCGACAAAGACTACGAGATGAAGGGTTACTTCCAGTTCTCTGCTTGCAACGATGAGAACTGTATGCCTCCCACCAACGTTGATTTCAAGCTTAAAGGTAGCGACGGTCCCGATGCCGCTCAGGCTGCTGCCGCAGGCGTAGAAGGCGAAGAAGAAGAGCCCGAAGCCGCTGCTGCCGAGGCTGGTGCTGCTGCCGACTCCGCAACCGTGGCCGCTCCCGCTATGGACGATGCCGAGGTGAAGGCTCTCTGGACGCCCGTCATCGACGAACTCAACCAGATGGGCAACGACAATGACATCGCTGGTAAGTCGTGGTGGTACATCTTCTTCCTCGGTTTCCTCGGCGGTCTCATCGCCCTCGTCACGCCTTGCGTGTGGCCCATCATCCCCATGACGGTGAGCTTCTTCCTTAAACGTGCCGACAAGGCTGGCGACCGTAAGCAAGGCGTGAAAGATGCCATCACCTATGGCATCTCTATCATCGTGATATACATGGCCTTGGGACTTATCATCACCACCATCTTCGGTGCTTCTGCCCTCAACGACCTCTCCACCAACGCTATCTTCAACATCCTCTTCTTCTTGATGCTCGTGGTGTTCGCTGCCAGCTTCTTTGGCGGCTTTGAGATCACGTTGCCCTCCAAGTGGAGCAATGCTGTCGATAGTAAGGCTGGCTCTACGACGGGTATGCTGAGCATCTTCCTCATGGCCTTCACGCTGACGCTCGTAAGTTTCTCGTGCACAGGTCCTATCATCGGTTTCCTGCTCGTGGAAGTCAGCACCAGTGGTGGCAGTGCACTCGCACCTACCATCGGCATGTTTGGCTTCGCCCTTGCGCTGGCCATTCCTTTCACCCTCTTTGCCCTCTTCCCCTCGTTGCTCAACAGCGCGAAGTCTTCGGGCAGCAGTTGGCTCAACAAGGTTAAGGTCGTGCTCGGCTTCCTCGAACTCGCCTTTGCCCTCAAATTCTTCAGCGTGGCCGACCTCGCCTATGGCTGGCATCTCTGCGACCGCGAAGTCTTCCTCTCGCTCTGGATTATCATCTTCACTTGCATGGGCCTCTATCTCTTGGGCTTCATCAAGTTCCCGCACGACGACCCCGAGGAGAAGGGCTGCAGCGTAACGGGCTTCTTCATCGCTCTCTGCTCGCTCGCCTTCGCTGTCTATATGATACCCGGTCTTTGGGGCGCACCTGTCAAGGCTGTCAGTGCCTTCGCGCCGCCTATGTCCACGCAGGACTTCAACCTCGACAACGTGAAGGTAGAAGCCAAGTTCAACGACTACGAGCAGGGTATGGCCTATGCCAAGGCCAACGGCAAGCCCGTTATGGTCGATTTCACTGGCTTCGGCTGCGTGAACTGTCGTAAGATGGAACTCGCCGTATGGCATGACGCCAAAGTCCGCGACCTGCTGACCAAAGACTATGTGCTCATCAGCCTCTACGTCGATGATAAGACCAAGTTGGCCGAGCCCATCGAAGTGCAGGAGAATGGCAAGGCTGTCACCTTGCGCACCGTGGGTGACCGCTGGAGTTATTTGCAGCGCAGCAAGTTTGGCTGCAACGCACAGCCCTACTACTTCCTCCTCGACAACGAAGGCCATCTGCTCGGCAAGGCACGCTCCTATGACGAGGACATCGATGCCTACGTCGATTGGCTGCACGAGGGTCTGGACAAATATGCTGCGAAATAAGCCGTGAGCGGTGTAGTAAATCCTGCTCTCGCTGCGTCTAATCCCATAAAGCAAGAGCCCTCGCCACGGGTGGCTCTTGCGCCTACTCTCAACAATATCAACAAACAATTCATACTACAACAATCATGATGAAACATTTCAAGACCCTCATGCTCTTGGTGGTTGCCATCTTGGCTGGTATGCCCGCATTTGCACAAATGCCCGAGGTGCCCCAGTTCCCTATGGACCCCGCCATCCGCTATGGTAAGTTGCCCAATGGCATGACTTACTACATCCGTCACAATGAGGAGCCCAAGGAACGTGCGAACTTCTACATCGCACAGAAGGTGGGCTCGGTGCAGGAAGAAGACTCCCAGCGTGGTCTCGCCCACTTCCTCGAACACATGTGCTTCAACGGCACAAAGAACTTCCCTGGCAATGGTGTCGTGGAGTTCTGCGAAAGCATCGGCGTGAAGTTTGGTGCTAACCTCAACGCTTACACCTCTACCGATGAGACGGTCTATAACATCAACGACGTGCCCACCACGACGCAGAGCAACATCGATAAGTGCTTGCTCATCCTCCACGACTGGAGCAACGACCTGCTGCTCGAGCCCGCAGAGATAGACAAGGAGCGCGGCGTCATCCACGAAGAGTGGCGTATGCGTAGCAGTGCCAGCATGCGCATCATGGAGCGCAACCTGCCTACTATCTATCCTGGCTCCAAGTATGGCAACCGCATGCCTATCGGCTTGATGGAAGTCATCGATAACTTCACCCCCGAGTTCCTCCGTGCATACTACGAGAAGTGGTACCGTCCCGATCTCCAAGGTCTGGTCGTAGTCGGTGACATCGACGTGGACTATGTAGAAGCCAAGATTAAGGAGATGTTCTCCAGCATCGAGATGCCCGAAAATCCTGCCCAGTACGAACTCTATCCCGTGCCCGACAATGAAGAAGCTATCTACGTCATCGACAAGGATAAGGAGCAGCAGCAAGGCATCATCCAGCTCATGTTTAAGACACCCGAAACGACGCTCCCCATGGAGTATCGCGGCACGCCTATTAAGATGCAGATGGATATGCTCGAAGGCTTCGGCTCCTCTGTCCTCGACGAGCGTCTCGACGACCTCTCCAAGAAGGCCGACTGTCCTTTCGTTGGTGCAGGCTCTGGCTATGGCAAGTATCTCTTCTCCAAGACTTGCGACGCATTTAGTGTGTATATCGTTCCCAAGCCCGGTCAGGAAAAGGCTGCCGTGCAGATGGTAATGGAAGAAGTGGAGCGTGCGCGTCAGTTCGGCTTCACCGAGAGCGAGATTGGCCGTGCGCGTGATAATGCTGTCAGCCGCATGGAGCGTCTCTACGAGAACCGCAACAAGCACGACAACGAGTTCTATGTGCAGCAGTATGTACGCCACTTCCTCGAAGGTGACTACATCCCCGATCTCGAGACCGAGTTCCAGACCTACAAGATGATGGCACAGCAGTTGCCCACCGAGGCTTACAACCAAGTCTTCAAGCAACTCACGGCCAGCACCGACAAGAACTTCGTGGTCTTCTGTATGTTCCCCGAAAAGGATGACTATGTACTGCCTACCGTTGACGACTTCAAGGCTGCTATCGCTGCTGCCAAGAGCGCGAAACTCGAAGGCTTTGTCGATAACGTGAAGAACGAGCCCCTCATCAAGAAACTCCCCAAGAAGCAAAAGATACAGAGCGAAAGTGCTGCCGAGTTTGGCTACACTTGCTGGACGCTGAAGAACGGTGCTCGCGTATTCTATAAGGTCACCGACTTCTCGGACACCGAAATTGCTATGACGGCTATTTCCAAGGGTGGTCTCTCCAAGATTGCCCAGAACGACCTGCTCGATGCCAGCATGACCGACGCAGTCATCTCTATGACGGGTAAGGGTAACTTCAAGAGCAACGAACTCCAGAAGAAACTCGCTGGTAAGCAAGCCGGTGTATCGCCCAGCATCGACGACAACACCGAGTCGCTCTCTGGCCACAGCACGCCCAAGGACCTCCGTACGCTCTTCGAGCTCACCTATCTCCACTTCCAGAAGCCGATGGATGATCCCGAGGCTTACAACAACCTCATCAGCATGATGCGCACTGCGCTCGAAAACGCTGAGAAGAATCCTCAAGTAGCCTTCCAAGATTCCATCCAGCAGACCATCTGGAACCACCACCCCCGCAAGGTGGAAGTGAAGAAGGTGGCTGACCTCGACAAGTTGAGCTATGAGAATATGAAGAACCTTTACAGCACCCGCTTCCAGAGCGCAGGTGACTTCGACTTCATCTTCACTGGTGCAATCAATGTCGATAGCCTCCGCTTGTTCACCGAGCAGTACATCGCTACGCTCCCCGGTGTGAAGCAGCGTGAAGAGTTCACCGACCTCAACATCCGCTATGCAAATGGTGACATCCAAAACCGCTTCGTCCGTAGCATGGAAACGCCGCAGGCCAACATCGTACAGTTCTGGCACGGCGACATCGCGTGGAATGCCAAGAACCGCGTCATCCTCGACGCTCTCGGCGAAATCCTCTCGCAGCGTTACCTCAAATCCATTCGTGAGGAAGGTGGTATGTCGTACAGCGTAGGTGCCAACGGTGCCGTGCGTGGCGGTTTCCACCCCGAGTACTTGATGCAGATCTACTGCCCCGTGCAGCCTGCCAAGATGGACAGCGCCCTCTATCTCATGGAGGTCGGTATCCGCGAGATTGCCGAAGGTGGTGTTACCGCTGAGGAACTTGGCAAGTGGCGTGAGTTCGCCGTCAAGGACTACAACGACGGTCTGCGCAAGAACGGCTACTGGCATGGCCTCATCCAGAATCAAATCCTCTGGGGTCGCGATGCACAGGCTGGCTATCTTGAAGCCCTCGAAGGCGTGACCTCCGAAGACATTCAGGCTTTCGTCAATAACATCATGCTCCGCGACAAGAACCGTGCTATCATCACGATGCTCCCTGCTGACTTCACCGAGTAAGTCCTGAGCACCGACACACATACGCCTCCCCCTGTGAGCCATACTCGTGGGGGGAGGTTTTTAGTAATTTACGACTGACAAGTTATGGATACCTTTGACATTCGCAGCCAGCAGCAAGCGCCCTCCGCCCGTGAGCGTGATGTGGAGAATGCGTTGCGCCCGCTCTCTTTCGGCGACTTCACGGGGCAGCATAAGGTGGTCGAAAACCTGCGTGTCTTCGTCGAGGCAGCGCGTCTGCGTGGTGAGCCCCTTGACCACACCTTGCTCCACGGCCCTCCCGGACTGGGTAAGACAACGCTCTCCAACATCATCGCCAACGAACTCGGCGTGGGCTTCAAACTCACTTCGGGCCCTGTGCTCGACAAGCCCGGCGACCTTGCTGGCTTGCTGACCAGCCTCGAGAAGAACGACGTGCTCTTCATCGACGAGATACACCGCCTCTCGCCCGTGGTGGAGGAATATCTCTACTCGGCCATGGAGGACTATCGCATCGACATCATGATCGACAAAGGCCCTGCTGCGCGTAGCATACAGATAGACCTTGCGCCTTTCACCCTCGTGGGGGCGACGACGCGCTCTGGTCTGCTGACCGCGCCGCTGCGTGCGCGTTTCGGCATCAATATGCACCTCGAATACTACGATGCTGACACCTTGCAGACCATCGTGGAGCGCTCGGCGCGCATCCTTGGCGTCGCCATCGATGCCCATGCTGCGGGCGAGATAGCGCGTCGCTCACGCGGTACGCCGCGTATCGCCAAAGCCCTCTTGCGCCGTGTGCGCGACTTTGCGCAGGTCAAGGGCAACGGTAGCGTGGATCTCGACATCGCGCGCTACGCCCTCGAAGCCCTCAACATCGACCGCTACGGGCTGGACGAAATAGACAACAAACTCCTGCTCACCATCATCGATAAGTTTAAGGGTGGCCCTGTCGGTGTTACGACCATCGCTACGGCCATCGGCGAAGATGCGGGTACGGTGGAGGAGGTCTATGAGCCCTTCCTCATCCAGCAGGGCTTCATACGCCGCACGCCCCGAGGCCGCGAAGTCACCGAACTGGCTTACCGACACCTTGGCCGCAATCCCTACGGCGGCAGCGGCGAGACGGGGCAGGCCACTTTCTGGGATGTGCAATAGCGCGCGCCACGCTCTGGTGAAGCACGCAAAACTATCTGCGCAGATAGTTCGCACGGTCTGCGCAGATGGTTTGCACGGTCTGCCCTTGTCGTGAAAGCCGTCCTACGAATCTTATTTTCAAGTATTTACAACGCCACAAAACTTCTCCTATGATTTCCTACAACGCCGTCAATGTCCGCGTGCCTTCGCTGCCGCGTCGTGCGGTGAGCGCGTGGGTGCGTGCCGTCGCGGCTTCCTACGGCAAGCGGGTGGGCGACATCGCTTATATCTTCTGCGATGACGCCAAAATCCTCGACGTCAATCGCACCTACTTGCAGCACGATTACTATACCGATATCATCACCTTCGATTACTGCGAAGACGACCTTATCAGTGGCGACCTCTTCATCAGCCTCGACACCGTGAGGAGCAACGCTGAGCAGTACGGCAAGACGTATGACGACGAACTCCGTCGCGTCATCATCCACGGCATCCTCCACCTCTGCGGCATCAACGACAAAGGCCCCGGTGAGCGTGCCATCATGGCTGCTGCCGAGGACAAAGCCCTGCTGACAGCACCGGCTTTGCGCCACTGACGCGCCGAAAATGCCGAAAAAGCGTAATTATAACATATTTTAACACACCGAGACGCGGTTGTGACAGCCGCTGTCACAGAATAGTCGCAACTTTGCAGCGTGAAACTAATAAAAATTTACGCTATGACTACTCAAACTACCCTCCGCCGTTGCCTCAACCTTCGTGAGCGTCTTGTCGCTGCGCCATGGCTCGTTAGCCTCGCTGCTCTGTATAGCGATTTGATAGAAGAGCCCGTCAGCCCGATGCGCGCGCTGCGTCTGACCCACGCTTGCTGCGTTGTCACTTTGTGTCTGATGGTCAGCAGCAGCTCGCTGCTTGTGTTTTTCCTCTTCTTGGCTTGGGCGTTTCTGGCGTGCTATCACGCTCGCTCCTGACCACTATCTTATATCATTATGTCCGTACTCCCCATACTCCAAGTGGGCGATGTCCTCATCTCGCCCGACATACTGACCGAATACTTTTGCTGCGACCTCACGCGCTGTGGGGGTATGTGCTGCGTGGAAGGCGATGCTGGTGCGCCTGTTACGCCCGAGGAAATCGCGGAGATAGAGGAGGTGATGCCTACGGTGTGGGACGACCTCGCGGTGCGTGCCCGTGGCGTGCTCAACCGCCAGGGCGTGGCCTACATCGATCGTGAGGGCGACCTTGTCACCAGCATCGTTGATGGCAAGGACTGCTGCTTCACCTGCTATGCCCGTCTGCCCGAGCAGGCCAGCGATGCCTCCCCCGTCTGTCTCTGCGCCATAGAGAAGGCGTGGCGCGAAGGCCGTCTGCCGCAGTTCGACCATTGTCCCAAGCCCATGTCCTGCTTCCTCTACCCCGTGCGTGAGAAGCGTTTTGCCAACGGTACGGTAGGGCTCAACTACAACCGCTGGGCGGTCTGCCAGAGTGCCGTCGCCTGTGGCCGTGAGCGCGGCATCAAGGTCTGGCAGTTCCTGCGCGAGCCGCTGACGCGCCGCTTCGGCGCGGCGTGGTATGCCTCGCTGGGCGAAGTGGCAGCCGAGGTGGAGAAAATGGCGGACGAGACATAGGCTCGGCCAACCCGAGAGATGAAAAATAGGTAGAAAGCACATTTTTTTTGAAAAAATAGGCCGTAGGTACGACTTTTTCCGAAAATTATGCTTAATTTTGCGAGACTACACAACAACGCCCCCCACAACGGGGCTTTAAGTGCGTATATATGAGCAATAATTTGAAGGTCATCATCAGTGGCGGTGGTACGGGCGGACATATCTTCCCCGCCGTCAGCATCGCCAATGCCATCAAGGCCAAGCGCCCCGATGCCGACATCCTCTTTGTCGGTGCAGAAGGCCGCATGGAGATGCAGCGCGTCCCCGCTGCTGGCTACCGCATACTCCCATTGCCGCTCAACGAAGGTATGAGCCGCAAGTTTCACCGCTTCAACTGGCACAATGTCCGTGTGGGCTACAAGTATATCGTCAGCCTCTTCCGCGCTCGCCGCATCGTGCGTGACTTCCGCCCCGATGTGGCAGTGGGCGTAGGCGGCTATGTGAGTGCGGCGACCCTCGACGCCGCAGGCCGTATGGGCATCCCGACGCTGCTGCAAGAGCAAAATAGTTTTGCTGGCGTCACCAACCGCAAACTTGCCTCACGCGCCCAGCGCATCTGCGTGGCCTACGACAACATGCAGCGTTTCTTCCCCGCTGACCGTATCATGCTCACGGGCAATCCCGTGCGCCAAAACCTCATAGAAGGTGCGCCATCGCGCGAGGCTGCGGCACAGACCTTCGGCCTCGACCCGCAGCGCCGCATCGTGCTCATCATCGGCGGTAGCCTCGGTGCGCGTACCCTCAACGAGAGTGTGCTGAAAGCCTTGCCTGCCATCGCTGCGCAGCCCGATGTGCAATTCGTGTGGCAGACAGGCAAGTATTACAGCGACTACATCCGCTCGCGTTTGGCCGACACGCCTTGCCCCGACAATCTCAAAGTGATGGCTTTCATCGCCGATATGCCAGCAGCCTATGCTGCTGCCGACCTCGTGGTGTCGCGTGCAGGCGCATCGAGCATCAGCGAACTCTGCCTGCTCGGCAAGCCTGCTATCCTCGTGCCTTCGCCCAATGTGGCCGAAGACCATCAGACCCACAACGCCATGGCATTGGTGGAGAAAGAGGCGGCCGTCCACATCGCCGACCGCGATGCCGTGGCGACGCTCATCGCCGAAGCCCAGACCTTGGTGCGCGACGACGCACGCCTCGCTGCGCTTGCTGCCAATGTGGTGCAACTGGCCAAGCCCAATGCTGCGAACGATATCGCCGACGAAGTTATCCGACTTGCGGCGCAATGCCAGAGGCCGTAGCCTCCCGTACTTTCCCATTTCTCGAAACTATAATATCCCTATGCGAGCCGTATATTTCCTTGGTGCTGGTGGCATCGGCATGAGTGCCCTTGTGCGCTACTATCTCTCCCGAGGCCTTGTCGTGGCAGGCTACGACCGTACGCCTTCTGCTCTTACCGACCGCCTCATCGCCGAAGGCGCACTCCTCCACTTCGAGGACAATCCCGACCTCATCCCCGAGGCCTGCCGTGACCCGCGTGAGACCCTCGTGGTCTATACGCCTGCCATTCCCGCCGACCACAGGGAGAAAGCGTGGCTGACAGCGCACGGCTTCAATCTCCACAAGCGTGCCGAAATCCTCGGTATGCTCACACGCGAGATGCGCGGCCTCTGTGTGGCTGGTACCCACGGCAAGACCTCTACGTCGGCTATGGCGGCTCATCTGCTCCATGAGAGCACCGTGGGCTGCAACGCCTTCCTCGGCGGCATCGCCAAGAACTATGGCACCAACTATCTGCTCTCCGACCATAGCCCCTATGTCGTCATCGAGGCTGATGAGTTTGACCGTTCCTTCCATCATCTCCGCCCCTATGCCACTGTCATCACCTCCGCCGATGCCGATCATCTCGACATCTATGGCACGGAAGAGGCTTATCTGGAAAGTTTCGCTCACTACACATCGCTTGTGCAGAGTGGCGGCGCACTCATCATCCATCGCGGCCTGCGCGTGGAGGAACGCTTGCAAGCGGGCGTGCGTCGCTACGATTACAGCCGTACGGAGGGCGACTTCCATGCCGAGAACATCCGCATCGGTGACGGACGCATCGTCTTCGATTTCATTTCTCCGCTGTGCGCCCCCATCCGCGATGTGGAGCTCGGGGTGCCCGTAAGCGTTAATATCGAAAATGGCATTGCTGCGATGGCACTCGCTCTCTTGGCCGGGGCTGCGCCCGACGATATACGCCGTGCCATGCGCACTTTTGGCGGTGTGGATCGTCGCTTTGATTTCAAAATCAAGACCCCGCAGCGCGTCTTCCTCTCCGACTATGCCCACCATCCTGCCGAGATACGTCAGTCGGTCTCTTCGCTCCGTGAGGTCTATACTGGCCGTCGCCTGACGGGTATCTTCCAGCCCCATCTCTACACCCGCACCCGCGATTTCTACCGCGATTTCGCCAGTGCTCTGGCTGATCTCGACGAAGTCATCCTGCTCGATATCTATCCAGCGCGCGAAAAGCCTATTGAGGGGGTGAGCGCAAGGCTCATCTACGATGCGCTCCCCGCTGATATGCCCAAGCGTATGGCGCACAAAGAAGACTTGCCGGCCCTGGTCGCCGCCGAAGACTTCGATGTGTTGGCCCTCATCGGGGCTGGCGATGCCGACAACTACTGCGCTGCCATGACCTCTGCCATAGAGGCCCGCATGACGCAGCAGCAAGCATAGCCCGATGCCCACATCTCCTGTATATTCTCACTTGAACCCTCTCCCCACGCCTCGTGAAGACTTTCTTTAAGTTACTCCTGCTCTTTACCCTCATTGGCTATCTCGGCTTTGCTTTCGTGCATTTCAGCCAGCGGCGCAACACGACGGTATGTCGCCGTGTCAATATGAGCATTACGGACAGCACGAGTGCCAATTTCATCACCCGTGACGATGTGCATGCCATGTTGCAGCGGGCAGGGGTCTATCCCGTGGGTAAAATGATGGACTCTATCAGCAGCCAGCACATCGAGGAAGTGCTGCGCCGTGATGGTTTTGTCAAGAACGTCATCTGCTACAAGACACCCGGCGGTGCCATCAACCTGCTCATCAGCCAGCGTCTGCCCTTGCTGCGCATCATGGCCGATAACGGCGATGACTACTACATCGATGCGCAAGGCGTGGCTATGACGCCGCGTGGCTACGAGGCCGATCTCGTGGTGGCTACGGGCTGCATAGACCGCAAGTTTGCTGCCAGTGCGCTGGTCGGCATTGGTCGCTATCTGCGATTTGACGCGTTCTGGGACAGCCAGATAGAGCAGATACATGTCAATCCCGACCACACCATAGAGGTGGTGACTCGTGTGGGAGGACATATCATCCAGATGGGCAAGCCCGAGAAGATGGATGTGAAGTTTCGCAACCTGCGTGCCTTCTATGAGAAGGTGCTGCCTACGGTGGGATGGAACCGCTATGCCAGCATATCGGTGGCCTATGAAAACCAGATTATCTGTAAGAAATAAAGCCGCGCATCTCCCGACATCAATCAACGTAAAACAATCACCTATAAGAATATAATACCACATTACTATGCCAGCAGAAGATAATTTCGTATTCGCTGTGGAACTTGGTAGTTCGAAAGTCGTCGCTACAGCAGGTCGCAAGGACCCCGACGGTAGTATTCATGTCCTCGGTTATGCCGAGAAGGATGCTACGCCGTTTATCTCCAAGGGTAAGATTTTCAATGTCGATAAGATGACCAACACCATCCAGATGATGCGTGAAGACATGGAGAAGAAACTCGATAAAACCATCTCGCAGGTCTATGTCTGCCACGGCGGTATGGGTATTCACTCTGTGCAGCACATCGTGGAGCGCAACTATTCGGAGCAAAACAAGATAACGGACGACGTTATCAGCAGCATCGTCAGCGAGAATGCCAGCTCGGTGAAGGATAACAAGGAAATCATCCAAGTGGTGCAGCAGGAATACAAGGTAGGCACGCAGAGTTTGCTCGATGTCATCGGCGTGGAGAGCGACAACCTGCAAGGCAAATTCCTCAACCTCATTTGTGCGCCCGAGATACGCCGTCGCATCCACGACTGCTTCGCCAAAGCCAATCTTCCCATCGCAGGCATAGAACTCTCAACGCTGCAAGTGAGCAAACTGATGCTTTCCGATATGGAGAAACAATCGGGTTGCGTCTTTGTCGATATGGGTGCTGCCACGACTACTGTGGCTGTGTTTAGCCAAAATCTGCTGCGTCATCTTGTTGTCTTGCCTCTGGGTGGCATGAACATCACCAAGGACCTCGAGTCACTCAATATCTCTACCGCCGAAGCCGAGGAACTGAAACTGCGCTATGGCATACCGCAGGAAGACGAAATCGCTGAGGGCGAGACCCTGACACTGCGCGATGGTCGTACCATCGAGATGGAGCGATACTACGAACTCGTGATAGCACGCGTGGAAGAAATCCTCTGCAATGTGGCCCATCAGATAGAGATGAGTGGTAGCAGCAAGGACAACCTTATCGGCGGCATCATCGTCACAGGCCGTGCCGCCAACCTCAAAAACATTGACAAGGCCATCAAGGAATACACCAAGTTTGAGAAGGTATCCTATGTCAAGATAGTGAAGCAGAATGTACGCTCGGGCGGCCACTTCAACCGTAACGGCGAGTACAATGTCGTGCTCTCGATGATTGAGTCGGCTACGGAGAACTGCTGCGGTGGTAGCAAGGATAAGGGCAGTGGCGACATCTTCCAAGGTAAGACCGTTGAAACTGCGACGGCAGATAATTCTACCGAAATGCCGACAGAGGAAAAAGTCCCCGAAATTGTCGAAGAAGAGAAGCCCAAGAAGCCCAACAAGGTGGGTGGCTTCTTCAAGAAAGTGAGCAAAGTTATCGGCAAGATTGTCAATGAAGATGAGTAACTAATATATAAGCAGCATGTTAAATCTCAACGATAATACCAATAGCAGCCTCATCGATATGGGCGTGCCCCAGACGACCCCCAGCATCATCAAAGTCATCGGTGTCGGTGGTGGCGGCGGCAATGCCGTCAATCACATGTTCAATCAAGGGATGCACGATGTGAACTTCGTGGTCTGCAACACCGACTCCAAGGCACTTGCCGACTCTCCCGTGCCCGTGCGCTCGCAGTTGGGTAAGGAAGGCTTGGGTGCTGGCAATCGTCCTGCCAAGGCGCGTGAGGCGGCCGAAGAAACCATAGAGGGCATACGCGGCATCCTCGACGACAGCACCAAGATGGTCTTTATTACCGCAGGTATGGGTGGCGGTACAGGTACGGGTGCTGCGCCTGTCATCGCTCACGAAGCCCGCGAGAAAGGCATACTGACAGTGGGCATCGTCACCATCCCCTTTAAGTTTGAGGGCAATAAGAAGATAGATCAGGCTCTCGATGGTGTGGAAGCCATCGCCAAGGAAGTAGATGCTTTGCTCGTCATCAACAACGAACGCTTGCGCGAGATATACCCCAATCTCACCATTCGCGACGCCTTTGACAAGGCCGACGATACGCTGAGCGTCGCCGCTCGTTCCATCGCCGAAATCATCACGATGCACGGCATCATCAACCTCGACTTCCGCGATGTGAGCACTGTGCTCAAAGACGGTGGTGTGGCCATTATGTCCACGGGTTACGGTGAAGGCGAAAACCGTGTGACAAAAGCCATCGAAAACGCGCTTCACTCTCCGCTGCTCAACAACAACGATATCTACAAGTCCAAGAAACTGGTGCTGGCCATCACCTTCTGCGCCGACGACAACGAGGACGTACCCAGCGAGATGACGATGGAAGAGATGAACGAGGTGCACGAGTTTATGGCCAAGTTCCGCGATGATGTCGATACCAAGTTTGGTCTTGCCATCGACCCCACGTTGGGT
The DNA here is from genome assembly GCA_018066225.1 of Candidatus Equimonas enterica. GTDB lineage: Bacteria > Bacteroidota > Bacteroidia > Bacteroidales > Bacteroidaceae > Alloprevotella > Alloprevotella enterica. The sequence goes on along the minus strand of JAGHRU010000124.1, from coordinate 14,905 downwards.
AAGCAGATCAAGATAACGATACTCGCCACGGGCTTTGGCATACATACCGTGGCTGGGATGCAGGAGCACCTTGACGGCAACGACGAAGCTTCGCGCAAAGCCGAGGCGGAACGTCTTGAAGAACTCGACGAGCGTCGTACCACTTACTACGGCAATATCGACCTTAAAGGCCGCACCTACAAGAATCACAAGATTTTCATCTTCGAGAGCGAAGATCTGGACAACGAAGAACTCATCTCTATCGTGGAGGTCGAGCCTACTTCGAAGCGAAACAAAGCCACTTACAACGAGATTAAGAGTCAGAGCCGTGTGAAATAGCCGCGTGCCTGCACTCCTTCTCACCTTTCTTATTCCCTATACCTATATATAATATATGTCCATTGCCCCCATCTTACCTTCCAACGATTTTCTCATCGAAATGCCGACCGGTGCCAAGCAGCCCGAACTCAATGAGGCACTTATTTCGATGAAGAATCATAGTAATTCTATCATCAAAGTCATCGGTGTAGGTGGTGGCGGCAACAATGCTGTCGCCAATATGTACCGGGAGCAGATAGAAGGTGTGCGCCTCATGGTGTGCAACACCGATCAGAAGGCCCTCGAAGACAGTCCTGTCACGGATCGGCTGCAACTCGGGCCGGGACTGGGAGCAGGAGGCAATCCCGACCTCGCCAGACAATATGCCGAGGAGAATATCGACAAGATACATCGTGCCCTCGACGACGGCACCAAGATGGTGTTTGTCACTACGGGTATGGGTGGCGGCACTGGTACAGGCGTTGCCCCTATCATCGCCCGTGAAGCCAAGGCGCGTGGCATCCTCACCATTGGCATTGTCACCATTCCCTTCCTCTTTGAGATGCGTCCGCGTATCGACAAAGCACTCGACGGCGTGGAGACGATGAAGAAGTATGTTGATGCGCTGCTCGTGGTCAATAACGAAAGACTGCGCCAACTCTACAATGAGTTTACGCTGCGCAATGCTTTCCGCTGTGCCGACGACTCCTTGACGCGCGCTGTACGCTCCATCGTGGAGATTATCAATATGCGCGGCAAAATCAATCTGGACTTCCGCGATGTCGATACCGTGTTGCGCGATGGTGGTGTGGCCATCATGAGTTATGGCATCGCCAGCGGAGAACATCGCATCAAGAAAGCCATTCAGAGCGCGCTTGACTCGCCGCTGCTCAACGACAACGATGTCTTCAATAGCCGCAAGATACTCATGTGCATCCATGCTGCGCCCGACGAGAAGGGTTATCCCTTGCGTATGGATGAGTTGGGCGAGATAGACGAATTTATGCGAGGCTTCCACATGGACATCGGCACCAAATATGGTATCGCCTATGATGATGCGCTGACCGACGAAGTGCGTGTCACGATTCTCGCTTCGGGCTTTAAGTTGCAGTACGAAGACGATATTCCCTTCTCGCTCACTGACGGCCAGGGCAACAATATCAATGAGATGCGCAAGCGTGAAGAACGGCGCAATACCTATTATGCCAAGTGTGAAGGCAATAAGACCACCATTGCCAAGCGTCGTCAGCGTCATGTCTATATCTATGATGTGGAGCATATCGACGATGAGAATGTGGTGGCACTCGTTGATGTAAAGCCGACTTCGCAACGTAGTTTCCGCGACCTCGAAAACATTGAGCAAAGCGGCAAAGCATAGTGTTACACGCTTTGTTGCGCATAAAATGCGGTGCGTGTGCTAATTTTCTCAAAAAAAATTTGTGGAGTTCTAAAAATTGTGTAAATTTGCGCCCAAATATTGTAGCCAATCTCATCGTGCTCTGCCGTTGAGACCCTTTGCTGGTCGTAGGTGCTATGCGCCGATTTGTCCCAAAGTGCTGCAATAGCACCCTTCCATTTGCCCGATTATAAATACGGATATAAGTTTAATTAAAAGGTTATACTTAATGAACAAAAAGTTAGTACTCTTGTCAGCGTTCTTGCTCATGGGAGCAGGTACGATGATGGCGCAGAAGCACGTGACAGGTCATGTGGTCGATGCCGATGGTCAGCCCGTTATCGGTGCTACCGTTCGCGTTCCCGGCACGAAGATTGTCACTGTGACTGACGACGAAGGTAATTTTACCATTCCTTCCGTTCCCGCCAGCGCCAAACGCTTAAATGTGTCCTACATCGGCATGCAGACAGCATCGGTTGACGTTGCTGGTAATGTCAGTGTCGTAATGCAAGAGGATGCAACCAACCTCGAAGAGGCAGTCGTTATCGGTTATGGTACGGGTCAGAAACTCGGTACCGTTGTCGGCTCCGTCAAGAAAGTCGGTGGCGAAAAAGTATCTGGTAAGCCTTCTATCAACGTGGCCGATGCATTGCAGGGCCAGGTAGCAGGTGTGCAGATCTTGAGCTCCACGGGTGATGTCGCTGATGTTAGCACGCCTACCATCAACGTCCGTGGTCTTGGTTCGCTCTCCGCAGACAACACGCCTCTTATTGTAGTCGATGGCTCTCCCGTAGGTGGCGCAGCCCTCGCACTGCTCAACTCCAACGATATTGAGAGCGTGACCGTCCTCAAGGACGCCAGTGCTACCTCTATCTACGGTTCTCGTGCAGCCAATGGTGTCATGTACATTACGACCAAGAAGGGTCGCAAGGGTGACGAGAAGGCTCAGATCACTATCAGCCAGAAGTTTGGTTGGGCACAGCTCGCCAACCCCGTTGGTGACGTGATGAACGCCAACCAGTTGCTCCAGTTCCAGCTCGAGAACGACATTATCACGATGGACCAGTACAAGGCCTATAAGGACCTTGGCTTCAACACCGACTGGCAGAGCTACATGTTTGACAAGGCTGCTCCGATGCAGACCACAGACCTCAGCATCCGTGGTGGCTCGCAGAACACCAGTTACTATGTATCTGCTTCTTACTTGAAGGACGACGGTCTGACCTACGACTCTGGTATTAAGCGTTACACCTTGCGCACCAACCTCGACAGCAAGTGCAACGACTGGTTTGCTTTCGGCATCAATCAGAGCGTAACTTATGCAGAGCGCCGACTGGAGGGTTATAGCAGCGTTGCTACGGCCAATTCCTATTCTCCTTCTACCTCTTCGCTGCTCTTCGCGCCTTATTGGAGTCCTTACTACCACCCCGAAGAACTGGCTGATGACCCCACCACCCAGTATCCTTACTACTACCTCTCTGGTGGTTACATCGACACCAAGTATGTCTATGACCTCTTGGCTCGCGATTCCTACAACTTGATTTATCAGGGTACGGGCTTCATCACCTTGACTCCTGTCAAGGGTCTTACCATCAAGTCGCAGCTCGCCCTCTATGCTACCGACACCAAGTCCAACAGTGGTTATCGTCCCGATGCTCTTGGCTTGTTGAATGCCAACAGCGGTGACAAGGCTGCAAGCCACAGCCGCAGTTCTATGTGGACCATCACCAATACGGCTGAGTACAAGTTCAACATCGGTGAAGACCACAACTTCGCTCTGCTCCTTGGTCATGAAGGTATCAAGGCTTCCAGCGAAGGCTTCAGCGCCAGCGTACAGGGTATCACCGACGATCGTTTCTTCCTGCTCGGTCAGGGTATTGACCCGCAGATGCCGTCCGAGAGCTACAGCAAGTATGAGTATCTCTCCTTCTTCGGTCGTATCGACTACACGTTGAAGAACCGTTATAGCTTCAACTACACGGTTAGTGACTATTCTTCTTCACGTTTCGGTAAGACCAACCGTTCTGCCATCTTCCTCTCTGGTGGTGTGATGTGGAACGCCAAGCTTGAAGACTTCTTCCGCGACATCGAGTGGATGGATGACCTCCGCTTCCGTTTCAGCGTAGGTACCACGGGTAACTCCGAAATTGGTAACTATGCTCACATCGGTCTCATCGGTATGACCTACTATGGTGGTAACAACAGCCGTACACCCGGTTGGGGCTATGCACAGGTTGCTAACACCGAACTCGGTTGGGAAAAGCAGATTCAGACCAACGTCGGCTTCAACGTAAGCTTCCTCAATAAGTTCCACTTGGACTTCAACTGGTATAGCCGCAAGACCAAGAACATGCTCCTTGGTACGCCTGTGCCTTACACCACTGGTTTCTCCTCACAGATGCGCAACATCGGTGAGATGACCAACCGCGGTATTGAAATCGAACTTAATGTTGATGCTATCCAGAAGAAGGATGCTTACCTCGGCTTCCGCTTCACCTACGGTTACAACATGAACCGCATCGACAAGCTCTTCTATGGCATGGAAGAGTGGCCTATGTACGCCAGCCTGCTCAACTATAAGGTCGGCAAGGGTCTTACCTACTACATGCCTATCTACGCTGGTGTGGATAAGGAAGACGGTGCTCCTATGTGGTACAAGGTGGGCTACACGGGCAAGGCTGGTCACGAGTTCAACCCCGAGACCATGACCAAGAACGATATCCTCATCGACGAACTCTATCAGGATACCGGCAAGAAGTACATTCCGCCTCACACTGGTGGTTTCGGCTTCACCGCAATGTGGAAGGGTCTCACCCTTAATGCCGACTTCTCCTTCGTGCTCGGCAAGTGGATGGTAGATAACGGTTATTGGTTCCTCACCTCTAACAACAACGCTATCCTCGGTGTCAATCAGCACGTTGATATGCTCGACATCTGGAAGAAGCCCGGTGACCTCGCCAAACTTCCTGGCTTCAGCTACACGCAGCAGTTTGATACTCACTTGCTCAACAACGCATCCTTCATGCGTCTGAAGAACTTGACTTTGAGTTATGACCTGCCCAAGCAGTGGATGGAAGCTACTGGCTTCATCTCCAACGTCCGCCTCAACTTCCAGGCACGCAACGTATTTACTATCACCAAGTTCTCAGGTCCTGACCCCGAAATCGACTCCAACATTACGGTCGGTGCATATCCTGCAACCCGTCAGTTCACTGTAGGTCTTGAGGTTACTTTCTAACTTAAAAAATAGATACAACCATGAAAGCACTTATAACAAAAACCATGCTCTGTGTCTCCTTCGCTGCGTTGGCCTTGACCTCCTGCGAACTGGACCAGAACCCTGTGGGCTCTATCCGCGAGGATGAGGCTTGGGAGAAAGTCACCGATGCTGATAACTTCTACATTGGTCTGCTTTCTGCTCTGCGTGGCGTAAGTGGTGGTAGCAATGTCTACGTCACCGAAGCCCAGGCCGACCTCTTCAACATCACGCTCAATGCTTCTTCTCTCAACCAGGAGCATAAGTGGACCTTCACCACGCAGCAGTTTGCTGGTGACAACATCTGGGCAAGCAACTATGGCTTGATCGGTAGCGCTAACTACATTCTCAACAACATCGACCGCATCCCTGCCGATGAAGATGAGAAGGAGTATCTGCAGACCTATGTTGGCGTTTGCCACATGGCTCGTGCTTATGCTTACATCAACATGCTGCCCCGTTACTGCGTGAACTACGAGAACGAAGAGCAAGCCGCTACGGCTTACGGTCTGCCTATCGTAGAGAACGTAGATATCAACGCGAAGCCTGCTCGTGCTTCTTTGAAGGAGACCTATGAGTACATCTTCAATGAACTCGACCTCGCTGAGAGTCTCATCTACGACGAAGGTACGCTCGACGAGCCGGGTCTCGACCTGCTCACTGCGCTTCGTGCTCGCGCTTGTCTGCTCCACAAGGACTATGACAAGGCCATCGAGTGCTGCGATGTGCTCATCGACGCTTATCCCCTCATCGACAATGAGAGCAACTTCTCCAAGATGTGGAGCGACGATACGGGCTCTGAAATCATCTAGCAGCCCAGCTTCTCTATCTACGAGCGTGGCGGTAGTTACAATCCTGTCTTCATCAGCTACTCTGATAAGGACAAGGCTTACGAGCCTTACTTCCTGCCTTCTCAGGGCTTGCTCGACCTCTACTCGGCTCGCGACTATCGTAAGGACGTGTACTTCACCCAGGTGACGGTGCAGGCACTTACCAACCGTGCTGACCGCGTGTGGATGTTCAACAAGTACCCCGGCAACTCTCAGTACCTCTATCAGGGTGAGACCAGCGGCAACATCCTCCTCGTAAACTGCAACCAGGTGAAGGCTGTCCGCGTGGCTGAGATGTACCTCATCGCTGCCGAGTCCTGCCTCTTCAAGGCCCAGCCCGACGAAGAGAAGGCCAAGGAATACCTCAACGCTCTCCGCGCAGCCCGTGGTCTCGAGCGTAAGAGCGATCAGATCACCAGCACCGGTGCTGAACTCGTACAGGATATGAAGAACGAGTGGGTACGTGAACTCGTAGGTGAAGGCTTCCGTCTCGACTGCCTCAAGCGTTGGGGTGACCCGATGCAGCGTATGAAGGAGCAGCAGTTCAAGAACGTGAAACTCCTCAACGACGAGCCTGGCTGCCTCGGCTTCAAGGCTGAAGCTAACGACATGCGCTTCTTGTGGGAAATTCCTACACAGGAACTCCAAGCCAACGAGAACATTAAGGACCAGCGTAACTGGAACGTAACCTTCTAATCACTAACGCCTCTAAATAAGTAAAGACAATGAAACAGTATATCAAGTCATTCCTGCTCATGCTGCTTGTCGGTTGCGCTTTCGCATCTTGCACCGACCAGTTTGATGAGGATGGTGGTCAGATTGTTTATCCCCAGACTGCACCTCAGGGTACTTGGGTTTCGGAATATACGCCCGACACCAACCACTATACCTATGAATTTACTACTTCTGAAAATGGTGATTGCACCTTCACGATGATTGCCAAGGACGGCAGCGAAGAGCCCCGTGTCAGCACCAATGGTGTGATGACCTACGACGTCAAGTATGGTGTTGCAGAGATTGCCTTCGACGCTGAGCACTCTGCTCTTGGTCAGGAAATGGTGCTCTATGTGGCTTACCAAGACGGTGCACAGCGCACGGCTTGCAAGCTCCACATGGGTGGTAGCGCACTGCCTTCCATTTCCTTCAACGCAGTACAGAAGTAAGTCACTGCTGGCGTAGGTCGCCTACGCATCAGTAACGTATCAATCAAAGGTAGCCATGCCGCGTGCGTGGCTACCTTTTTTGTGCACCATCTGCGCAGATAGTTTTTCGCGTCTGCGCAGGTTGGTGCCAAAGAAGGGGTGTTGAGCGGCACAATGGGAGGAAGGGGAGGGTGAGAGAATGACATAATGCTTATGTTGGCGTGCTTCGGCACGCACTTCCTGCGCTCTTTTTTGGTCGCGCCAACCGACAAAGTGACCACACGCTGTGCAGCCGCAGACCCGCTGTGCGTCGCGCAAAGGCGCGCATGAGGCGTGAGGCGCAGCAATGGCTGTTTTGAGTTGGTGTGGTAATGCGTTGTGTGTGAGTGCGTTGTGCTTCTTTGGGCTGCGCCTTTGACCGCTGCGCTGCTCGCCTCTGCCCTCGTCGTATATCGCGCGTGGGGTTGTCACCCTTGCTTGTCTGCCCTTGTGCGTCCTACGGTCTGGGCAGAGCGTGTCGCTTTTCTGCCCTTGTCCTTCGTCCGATATGCCCTCGTCGTGCCGCGCGTCGCGTCTGTGGGGTGGGGGAGCGTGCGTAGATGCACGGCTTGGCATTGTCAAAATTTTTGCAGCACAGCACGGCCGCCGACCGACAAAAATACCAGCCATCGCAACCTCGTGCGTGGACAAAAGGGGCTTTTCGCGGCTTTTTCGTGCGTAAATCGGGCGTAAGGGGTGAATTTTCTTTGGTATATTTTGTTCAGTAAAAAACTTTGCGTAATTTTGCAGTTTTAGAAAGCGTAACATACAAAACAACCATAAAAATTTATCATGAAACCTGCAGAAGGAAAATTAGGTGTGATGTGTGTCGGCCTCGGTGCTGTCACCACCACTTTTATGACCGGTGTGCTCATGGCCCGCAAGGGTCTTGCCAAGCCCGTCGGCAGTATGACACAGTATGACAAGATGCGTGTTGGTCGCGGTGCTGACAAGAAGTACCTCCACTACGGCGACATCATCTCGCTGGCCAAACTTACGGACATCGAGTTTGCTGCTTGGGACGTCTATCCCGCCAATGCCTACGAGAGTGCCGTCAATGCCGAGGTGCTCAAGGCCAAGGACATCCTCCCCGTGGAGGACGAACTCCGTGCCATCAAGCCCATGCCCGCAGCCTTTGACAAGCACTACGCTGCCCGCCTCGATGGCGACAACGTCAAGCAGTGTGCCACCCGCTGGGACATGGTGGAGCAACTCCGTGAAGATATCCGCCGCTTCAAGGCCGAGAAAAACCTCAACCGTGTTGTCGTCATCTGGGCTGCTTCTACCGAAATCTATGTGCCCGTAGATATGAACGTGCACGACACCATGGCGCACCTCGAGGCTGCCATGAAGGCCAACGACACCGAGCATATCGCGCCCTCTATGTGCTACGCCTATGCTGCGCTGGCCGAAGGTGCTCCTTTCATCATGGGTGCGCCCAACACCACGGTGGATATCCCCGCCATGTGGGAGATGGCCGAGAAGACCAAGATGCCTATTGCTGGCAAGGACTTCAAGACGGGCCAGACCCTCGTCAAGAGTGGCTTCGCCCCCATCATCGGCACCCGCTGCCTCGGCCTTGCCGGCTGGTTCTCCACCAACATCCTCGGCAACCGCGACGGCCTCGTACTCGACGAGCCTGCCAACTTCCGCACCAAGGAGGTCTCCAAACTCTCCACCCTCGAGAGCATCCTCGTGCCCGAGGAGCAGCCCGACCTCTATACGGACTACTACCACAAGGTGCGTATCAACTACTATCCACCCCGCAACGACAACAAGGAAGGCTGGGACAACATCGACATCTTCGGCTGGATGGGTTATCCCATGCAGATCAAGATCAACTTCCTCTGCCGCGACTCCATCCTCGCTGCGCCGCTGCTGCTCGACCTCGTGCTGCTGAGCGATGCTGCTGCCCGCGACGGTCGCTATGGCATCCAACGCTTCCTCTCCTTCTTCCTCAAGAGCCCGATGCACGACTACACGCACGATGAGGTGCCCGTCAATCACCTCTTCCAGCAGTACGTTATGCTCAAAAATGCCATCCGCGAGATGGGTGGCTACGAGGCTGACGAGGAAATCGACTAATTGTTCTGCCCGTGTGTCTCCTGCTCGCACCCCATGCAGCAGGAGGCACACCCGCTTATAGGCTACTTTTTCACACTTACTACTAACCCCCAAAACTACTAACCAATGAAACAAAAACTTCTCTCTCTCGTCGTCCTCTTCCTCGGCATCTGCTCTGCTGCCTTCGCCGACGACCAAACGCCCAATGCCCTGCGCATAACGCTCAAGGCCGCAGGTGATGAGCCTGTGGAGGTGCTCTTCTCCGTTGCGCCCCACTTGACGTACAGCCGTGACGGCAAACTGCTCTATCTCACTGCCGACGACCGCGACATGACCCCCTATGAGGTGGCCAACATCGAGCGCATCCAGTTCTTCCACAACAGCGGTACGGATGCCATCATCAAGGTCTTTGAGGACAATGCCACCGACCAAAACCGTGGCATCTACACCCTTGAAGGGGTCAAGGTGGAGCGCATCACCGCTCCCGGCACTTACATCATCAATGGCCGCAAGGTGCTCGTCAAGTAACCCCTAAATGACCGTGAAGATGAAGAAGATAGCAATGCTCATGCTGACGCTCTGCGCTGCTGCTACTGCTACGCTCCACGCGCAAAACTACATGGTCGTCAAGACCGACGATAGCGAAGCGCGCTACGATGTCACCAAAATCAAGGAGGTGTACTTCAAAAACGATATGGCCGTCAAGACCAACGATGACGAAGAGCACTACGATGTCGCCAAAGTCAAGGAGGTGACCTTCGTTGAGTTCAATCCCGCAGACTATGACAATACCATTGACATCAACTCTCCCGAAGGCGAGATAGGCATGCTCTATGGCCGCGAAGCCATGGTCATCACGCTCGCTGGCGAGAAGATGGCCATCGCCACTTGTAACGTCGGCGCAGAGACGCCCGAAGACTGCGGCTCCTATTACAGCTTCACCGCAGCCAAGCGTGCGCAGAACAACGGCGAATGGGGCTACGGCTGGCGTCTGCCGACCATTCAGGAGATTGCCACGCTTCTCTACTACAACGAGGTCATCCCGTTTAGCTTCACCCACCACGGCGATGTCGCAGGTGCAGAGTGGCTCTTCGGTACGCTGCGCACGGCTCTCTTCTTCCCGCTCGCAGGCGAATATTCCTATGGGGAGGTGACGGGTTACGGCGAAGTCGGCTACTACTGGACGTCTTCCTCTGCTGGTGACGGCGCATGGTGCCTTGGTCTTATGGACAACGACACCTGTTACGTCAATGCTTATGAGACCGATGTCCTCTCCGTGCGCCCCGTGTGCGCGCTGCCCGAGCCGTAAGCCATCCGCTCTTATTCTTCCCCCCTTGCGACTCCGCTGCTTGCTGACCTTTGAAAGCAAGCAGCGGAGTCTGTATTGAGAAAAAAGCGTGGCCACTGGTGCTACTACCTCGCTTTTTTTGTGTAACTTTGCACACCAAATACATTTTTATCCCAAGAGAAATGCTTGAAATTCGTAATCTGCATGCTGCTGTCGAGGGCAAAGAGATACTGCGCGGCGTCAATCTCACCATCGGCGATGGTGAGGTCCATGTGCTCATGGGCCCTAATGGCTCTGGCAAATCGACCCTCTCCAATGTCCTCGTCGGCCATCCCAAGTATGAAGTCACCGAAGGCTCTGTCACCTTCAACGGCAAGGACCTCCTCGCCCTCTCGCCCGAAGATCGCAGCCACGAGGGCATCTTCATGTCGTTCCAAGCGCCGATAGAGATTCCCGGAGTCTCGATGACCAACTTCATGCGCGCCGCTGTCAATGCCAAGCGGGCGTACTACGGCCAAGAGCCGCTGGCGGCTACGGAGTTCTTGAAGCTGCTGCGCGAGAAGCGTAAACTCGTGGGGCTGGATGCGCATTTCATGAGCCGTGGCGTCAATGAGGGCTTCTCGGGAGGTGAGCGCAAGCGCAACGAGATTTTCCAGATGGCCGTCTTGGAGCCCACGTTCTCTATCCTCGACGAGACCGACTCGGGACTTGATGTTGATGCGCTGCGCATCGTGGCCGACGGCTTCAACCAGCTCCGCACAGCCAAGACCTCTGCCATGGTCATCACGCACTATCAGCGTATGCTCGACTACCTGCGCCCCGACTTCGTGCATGTCCTTGTCGATGGCCGCATCGTCAAGAACGGCACCGCCCAACTGGGCTACGACATCGAGGAGAAAGGCTTTGACTGGATTAAGGACGAAATAGCCCAGTGACGATGACGACCCATAGTGCTTCTATCTATCTCGACCTCTACGACCAGCATGCCGCGCTCTTGGCTTCGCGCAGCAATGCTGTGATGAATGAGCGTCGTGCTGATGCGCGTGCTCGCTTGGCGCAGTACGGTCTTCCCACTTCGCGCATCGAGCGCTACAAATACACTGACGCTGCCGCGGCTTTCGCCCCCGACTACGGCGTTAATCTCCACCGCGTCTGCTCCGTCAGCGACCCCTATAAGACCTATCGCTGCTCCGTCCCCAACCTCTCTGCGGTGTTGCGTTTCGTCGTAGGCGATGTCGTGATGCCCGCTGCGCCTACGGCCGTGCTGCCCGAAGGCCTCCGTCTGTATTCGTTTGCCGAGGCTGCGGCTGCTGACGACGCGGCTCTGCTCGCGCGCTACTACGACCGCCTGGCCAGAGAGAGCACCGACGGCGTGAGTGCGCTCAACACCCTCTTGACGCAGGATGGGCTGGTGGTGCATCTCGCCGCAGGCACGCATCTCAAGAGCCCCTTGCAGATCGTCAATATCTCTGCTGCCGACCTCGATATGCTCTCGTCGCGTCGTCTGCTCATCGTGGCCGAGGCTGGTGCTTCTGCCGATATCCTCATCTGCGACCACAGCGCAGGTGAGCACCAGTATGTCAGCACCGAGGTCATCGAGGTCTTTGCTGGTGAGGGCAGCCATGTCGGCCTTTACACTCTCGAGGAGACCCATACCACCAACCGCCGCTTCTGCCACACCTTCGTGGAACAAGCCGCTAATAGCCATGTGCAGATGGGCAGTGTCGCGCTGACCTCCGGCCTCTCGCGCTCCACCACCGATGTGGTGCTGCGGGCTGCGGGCGCACGCTACGACGGTGTCGCTGCCGTCATCGCCGACGCTGCGGAGCACATCGACCACAATGTCCTCGTGCGCCATGCTGCCGAAGGCTGCCAGAGCGATATGCTCTACAAGTATGTCCTCGACGGCGATAGCCTCGGTGCTTTCGCTGGCAAGGTGCTCGTGGAGGAGGGCGCGCAGCAGACGCTCTCGCAGATGACCAATGCCAACCTCTGCGTGTCGCCCACGGCGCGTGCGCTCTCGCAGCCTATGCTTGAGATTTATGCCGACGATGTGCAGTGCAACCACGGCAGCACCATCGGCCGTCTCGACGATGCGGCTCTCTTCTATCTGCGCCAGCGTGGCATAGCCGAGGCCGAGGCGCGCCTGCTCTTGCAGCATGCTTTCATCAACGATGTCCTGCAACGTATCCCCGTCGGCATCCTCCGCGAGCGTCTCGCTATGCTCGTGGAGCGTCGCTTCCGTGGCGACCTGCGATGCAGCGGCTGCGCTTTGCTCTAACCTTCTCCCACTCCGACTATGTATCGCAGCGATTTCCCCATACTCTCCCGCGAGGTCTATGGCCGTCCACTGGTCTATCTCGACAACGCCGCCACGACGCAGAAGCCCCGTGCTGTCGTCGAGGCCATCACGGAGGCCTACTATGCCGTCAATGCCAATGTGCACCGTGGCGTCCACTTCCTCTCGCAGCAGGCCACCGAGCGTCACGAGGCGGCGCGCGAGACGGTGCGTGCCTTCATCGGTGCGCGCTCCACGGCCGAAATCGTCTTTACCCGCGGCACCACAGAGAGCCTCAATCTTGTGGCTTCGAGTTTCGGCGCAGCCTTCTTAAAGCCCGGCGATGAGGTGGTGCTCACCGTCATGGAGCATCACTCCGACATCGTGCCGTGGCAGTTGCTGCGCGAGAGGCTCGGCTTCACGCTCCGCATAGTGCCGATGCACGACGACGGCAGTCTCGACATGGCGGCCTATGCTGATATGCTCTCGGAGAGCACGCGTCTCGTGTGCTGCTGTCATGTCAGCAATGTCCTCGGCACGGTCAATCCTGTCAAGCAGATGGTGCGTATGGCGCACGATGCTGGGGCTTGCGTGCTCGTCGATGCGGCGCAGAGTGTGCCGCACTTCGCCGTCGATGTTGCCGACCTCGACTGCGACTTTCTGACCTTCTCGGGTCACAAGGTCTATGGTCCTACGGGCATCGGCGTGCTCTATGGGCGCGAGCGGTGGCTCGAGGCCATGCCGCCCTATCAGGGTGGCGGCGAGATGATCAGCCGTGTCACCTTTGAGCGCACCACCTACGAGCGGCTGCCCTACAAGTTTGAGGCTGGCACGCCCGACTATGTCGGCAGCCACGCGCTCGCCGTTGCCCTCGACTATGTCAGCCGTATCGGTATGGACGCCATCCACGCCCACGAGCGCGACCTCACGGCCTACTGCATGGCCGCCATGCGCGAGGTGGAAGGGGTCAGGCTGTACGGCGAGACGGCCGACAAGGATGCTGTCGTAGCGTTTAATGTCGGCGATATTCACCACCTTGATATTGGCACGTTGCTCGACCGCCTCGGCATTGCCATTCGCACGGGTCACCACTGTGCGCAGCCGCTCATGCAGCGACTGGGTATAGAGGGTTGCTGCCGCGCTTCCTTTGCGCTCTACAATACGCGCGAAGATGTCGATGCCTTCATCGCAGGGCTGCGGCGTGTCGTTCAGATGTTTTAGTAATGCTTCGTAGTATCTTCAATGCTGATGGGCTCGTCGAGGCGGGCTGTGACGAGGCTGGCCGTGGCTGCCTTGCAGGCCCTGTCTATGCCGCTGCCGTCATCTTGCCGCCCGACTATCGCAACGCCGCCCTCAACGACTCCAAGCAACTCTCGGCGCGTCAGCGTTATGCGCTGCGCGAGGAGATAGAGCGCGACGCCCTTTGGGCCCTCGGCGTGGTGTCGGCAGAGGAGATAGACCGCATCAACATCCTCAACGCCTCTCTGCTGGCCATGCACCGTGCCTTGGCGCAGTTGCAGCCGCAGCCCGCCTTCATCATCGTCGATGGCAACAAGTTTCGCCCCTATTTTCCGTGCGAGGCTGGCCACGCCGCCGACTTGTCGGCCTACTGGATGCCCCATGCCACTCTTCAGCCGCGGGTAGGCGATAGCCCTGTGCCGCACGCTACCGTCGTCAAGGGCGACGGCAAATATCTCAGCATCGCCGCTGCCTCTATCTTGGCCAAGACCTATCGCGACGACTTCATGCACGAGCAGCACAGCCGCTACCCCCATTATGGCTGGGAGCGCAACGCCGGCTATCCCACCGAGGAGCACCGCGCAGGTCTGCGTGAGCATGGCCTCACGCCGCTGCATCGCCGCACGTTCCGTTTGCTCGACGACGCTCCCCGCACTTTCTTCGACTGACGCACGCCACTTTGTTTGCGCGCGTCTTTTTCTTTTCCCGCCTTTACATTTTCATTTTAGTGCCCACTAAAATTTATTTTACTGCCCTCTAAAATTGATTTTACTGGGCAGTAAAATGCGTCGGCCTGCCCGTATCGTATTTTCTTCTTGCCCTTTTCGCCGCCACCACGCCGCCGTATAGCCTCTATACTGCCACCTTTGCCTTGCAATCTTGCGCCTGCAAGGCATTATTTTCGCTGCTTTAACATTTATTAACGCCTTCGGGGGGGGTAAAATCAAGATTTTAAGTAATTTTGCTGGCGAATTGCGGTGGTTGTGGCGTATATCGCGCTGCTTGCGCTGCACAATGAGGGTGCAATATGTACCTTTTCGCATAATAACATAGATTATTAAACCATATAATATAAC
>JAGHRU010000226.1 GCA_018066225.1 Candidatus Equimonas enterica | reverse complement strand
ATAACGAGGACGCCATTGTCGCCGTATTCCGTGGCCTGCGTGATGAGCAGCATGGCGCCACTGACGCAGGAGATGCCGGGAGCCGTCTTGATGATTTGCAGGGCAGGACGCAGCACATCACCAGTGGTGTTGCGGGCACCTGCGAGCTGGCCGTCGGCGTCGCCGCTCTTGATGATAAGGCAGCCGAGGTAGAGCGGGTCCTTCACGATTTCGCGCGCCTGCTCGATGGTCATGCCCTTCTTCTTGCGCAACTCGGCAAGCAGCTGGGCATAGGCCTCTTGCTTTTCGTGGTTTTCGGGGTCAATGATGGTGGCCTTGCTGATGTGCGTGAGGCCATTTTTCTCTGCCAAAGCCTTGATTTCGGCAGGACAGCCAAGCAGGATGATGTCAGCAATGTCGTCGGCCAATGCCTGGTCGGCGGCGATGAGGGTACGCTCCTCTGTGCCTTCGGGCAGCACGATGCGCTGCTTTGATGCCTTGGCACGGGCGACGAGTTGATTGATGAGTTCCATGATGGATATAAAGGTTTTATGAGTTTGTTAAACTATGCATGCACATAGGTGCCGATATTTTCGCCGCGAAGCACGCGCATGAGATTGCCGACAGTGTCCATGCAGAAGACATAGATGGGCAGGTGATTTTCCTTGCACATCGCCGTGGCTGTGATGTCCATAACCCGGAGGCCACGCTGCAGCACCTCGTCATAACTAATGTCGTCAAACTTCGTCGCCGTGGGGTCTTTCTCCGGGTCGGCCGTATAGACGCCATCGACGCGGGTACCCTTGAGCATCACATCGGCTTCGACTTCTATGCCGCGCAGCGAAGAGCCTGTGTCGGTGGTGAAGTAAGGATTGCCCGTACCGCCACTGAGGATGACGACTTCGCCACGCTTCATGGCGGCGATGGCCTTCCCCTTGGAATAGAACTCGCCGATAGGCTCCGTGCGGCTGGCCGTCAGCACGCAGTTGGGCACGCCAGCAGCGTCGAGCGCAGAGGAGAGTGCCAGAGAGTTGATGACAGTGGCGCACATCCCCATCTGGTCGCCCTTGACGCGGTCGAAGCCACGGGTTGCTCCTGAGAGGCCACGGAAGATGTTGCCTCCGCCGATGACGATGGCTATTTCTACGCCGCTCTCGTGCGCTTCCTTGATCTGTGCTGCATACTCGGTGAGGCGCTGCACATCGATGCCATGGCCCTTCTGGCCAGCGAGGCTCTCACCACTGAGTTTGAGCAATATACGATTGTATTTCATGTCTTACGGTGTATTTTCCTGTGATGTGACTGCAAAGTTACGACTATTTGGGCAGAAAAGCAAAGTTTCCTTTGATTTTCTCGCAAAAAGTATGTACTTTTGCGGCCGCCCTCAAGAGCACAGGCTCGTCGGCACTTTCCCTTACCCACTCTCCCCCTTCACTATGACTGACGAATACTACATGCGCCGTGCGCTCGATGAAGCCCACCTCGCCGAAGCCGCTGATGAGGTACCAATCGGCTGCGTCATCGTCTGCCGCGACAGCATCATAGCGCGCGCTCACAACCTGACGGAGGCCTTGCACGACGTGACCGCGCACGCCGAGATGCAGGCCATCACGGCAGCCGCTGACAGTCTCGGCAGCAAATACCTCGATGTCTGCACGCTCTATGTCACCGTAGAGCCGTGCGTGATGTGCGCTGGTGCCATCGGCTGGTGCCAACTCGGCCGGCTGGTCTATGGCGCACCCGACCCACGGCGTGGCTACACCACCATCGCGCCCGACGCGCTGCACCCCAAGACACAGGTCACCGTTGGCGTACTGCAAGACGAGTGTGCGGCCTTGGTCAAGAACTTCTTTAAGCGAAAGCGATAGTATGAACCACAAGATACTACGCATCGCCCTACCCTCCATCGTGAGCAACATCACGGTGCCGCTGCTCGGGCTCGTCGATACGGCCATCACGGGTCACCTCGGCGCAGCCAGTTACATCGGTGCCGTGGCCGTGGGTAGCGCCATCTTCTCCATGATATACTGGATATTCGGTTTCCTGCGCATGGGCACAGGCGGACTGACGGCGCAGGCTCTGGGCGCAGACGACGACGATGCGTGCCTGCTCATCCTGCTGCGGGCGTTGCTTATGGGGGCAGCCATTGCCCTCGTGCTCGTCGTCTTGCAGCAGCCGCTGCTGCAACTCTCGCTATCCATTATGGACGCCACGCCAGAGGTGGAGGCCGGCGCACGCACCTACTTCCATGTTCTCATCTGGGGCGCGCCGGCTGTGCTCTGCACCTATGGCATGATGGGCTGGTTTCTGGGCATGCAGGACGCGAAATCACCGATGTATATTGCCATCACGCAAAACGTCATCAACATCGCCGTCAGTCTGGGGCTCGTTGTCGGACTTGGCTGGAAGGTGGAAGGTGTGGCGACAGGTACGCTGGTGTCGCAGTGGTCGGGACTGCTGCTCGCTGCCCTGTTGTGGCGGCGCAAAGGGCTGCGTCTCTCACCGCAAGGGCTGCGTCGCCGCATCTTGGAGGGCACTGCGCTGCGCAAGTTCTTCGATGTCAATCGCGACATCTTCCTACGCACGCTCTGCATCGTGGCCGTGCTGACCTATTTCACTGCGGCAGGCGCACAGCAGGGCGATGTCATCTTGGCTGTCAATGCCCTGCTGATGCAGTTCTCTATGGTGTTTAGTTATGTCATGGACGGTTTCGCGTATGCAGGCGAGGCTCTTGGCGGCCGCTTCTATGGCGCGCGAGACACCGTCTCCCTCCACCGCCTCATGCGCTACCTCTTCGGCTGGGGCTGTGTCCTGGTGGCCGTGTGTATGACAGGCTTTGCCATAGCAGGACATGGCATCGTGGCACTGCTCACCGACAACGCCGCCGTGCGCAGTGCTGCCGAGCCCTATCTGCCGTATGCCATTGCCTTCCCCGCCGCCTCTTTCGCGGCATTCATCTACGACGGCCTCTTCATCGGCACAACCCGCACCCGCGGCATGCTGTGGGCGGTAGGCACAGCGACGGCCGTCTTCTTCACCTTCTACTTCGCGCTGCGTCCTGCGCTGGCCAATCACGCCTTGTGGGTGGCCTACCTCGCCTACCTCGCCGTGCGTGGCGTGGTGCAGTATTTTCTCTACCGCCACTACACGCGCAGCGGCCTCTGGTAAGGCACTTCGCGGCACACATCCACCCTGCTACGCAGCACAACACAACGCTCTGAAAATCAACGCATCAGGAACCACGAAAAACGCTCTGCCCTTGTCGTTCTCACGACTTGGGCAGAGCGTTTCTCCTGTCTGCCCAGATTGTGCGAACGACGAGGGCAGACCGTGTAGAGCGTCCTACACGAGGGGTACAAAAAATCGGGCGAAGGCTATTTGTAGCGCAGCCACTTCCACATCTCGCGGAGCGAAGGCTTCTTGCCGTACATCAGTATGCCGACGCGATAGATGCGTGCCGCCATCCATACGAAGAGCAGTGCCGTGGCAAAGAGCAAGACGATGCAGAGCACCTCCTGCCACAAGGGCACACCAAAGGGGACGCGCACCATCATCACGATGGGCGAGGTGAGCGGGAACAGGGAGGTCCAGAAAGCCAAAGGTCCGTCGGTATTCTCGGCACTACCCATGGCGGCATACATGGCAAAGACAAGGATGATGGTCACGGGCATCATAAACTGCGAAGAGTCGGAAGGCTCGTTGATGGCCGCACCGATGGCAGAGAAGAAAGAAGCGTAGAGCAGATAGCCGCCGATGAAGCACAGCAGGAACATCACCGAAAGTTCGCCGTAAGGCAGATGGAGCAGCGGAGTGAGCATTTCGCCGACGCCGCCATCTGTGCCGAAGCACTGCGACGTGAAGCCGAGGATAAGGGCCAGCATCAGCCCCCAAATGAGCATCTGCGTGAGGCCGACCAGTGCGATAGCGATAATCTTGCCCATCATCAGTTCGAAGGGGCGCACACTGCTGACCATGATTTCCACGATGCGGTTGGTCTTCTCCTCCATCACGCTTCGCATCACCATCGCGCCGTATATCATCACAAACATATAGATGAGAAACGTGAAGATGAAGCCAGCCACCATGGCCACCGTGCCCGAAGACATCGACTCCTCACCGTTGTCCTGCCACTTCACCGTCTGCACAGCGACATCCGTCTGTACGTCGTTGATAATCTGGTCGAGGCCTTCCACATTGTAGGCTTCGAGTTTGTCGCGCCGCACCTGCTCACGGATAGTGCCCTCTACGAACATCTGCAATTCGGGCTGTATCTCGCGCTGCGAATACAGCGTGACGGCATCGGGCTTTTTGCAGAGGTCGTCGCTGATAATCAAGACGGCTTCCACATCGGTGGTATCGCTGCGATAAGCCTCGCGCATCTGCGTGTCGGGCACGACGATGAATTGCGGATTTTGCCCCACGAAGGCCGGCAGATAGTGCGCCGTCTTATCTACGACGACTATCTTGTGGCTGTCGTCGCCCTTGACAGAGCCGAGCCATACGGGGACGAAGATGATGACTGCGGAGAGGAAAGGCAGCAGCAAGGTCAAGAGGATAAAGGATTTCTTCTTGATGCGCGTGGTGAACTCGCGTGCTATGATGATGGATATTTTGCTCATAGTAGAGTGGATTTGCTTGGGGAAATTAGGAAAGGGAAAATAGCGGGAAGTGCTGCGCCGCACTGCTTATTGGCTGACTGTCTTTATAAACACCTCGTGCATCGATGGCAACTGCTCTTCCACGCCGAGCGGCGTGATGCCTGCGGCTTTGAGTGCTTCGAGGCCAGCGTCGTCCAGCATCACTTGGTGCAGCCCTGTGCGGTGCTGACGGCGCACCTCATCGACGCTGCCAGCGAGCACCACGCGGCTCTTGTTGATGAGCGCAATCTCGTCGCAGATTTCCTCCACGCTGCCCATGTTGTGGGTGGAGAAGATGATGGTGTGGCCTTTGTCGCGCAGCGCAAGAATCTCGCGTTTGAGCAAATCGGCATTCACGGGGTCGAAGCCCGAGAACGGCTCGTCGAAGATGAGCAACTCCGGCTCGTGGAGCACGGTAATGACAAACTGCACCTTCTGCTGCATGCCTTTGCTCAACTCCTCTAACTTCTTGCTCCACCACGGCATGATATCAAACTTCTCAAACCACGTCTGCAAGCGTCGCTTGGCATCGCTGCGGCTCAAGCCTTTGAGCATGGCGAGATAGATGGCTTGCTCGCCCACTTCCATCTTCTTGTAGAGGCCACGCTCCTCGGGCAGGTAGCCGATGCGCATGACATCCTCGGGCGCAAGCGGACGGCCGCCGAAGAGAACATCCCCACTATCGGGCGCAGTGATGCGGTTGATGATACGGATGAGCGTGGTCTTGCCCGCACCGTTAGGGCCGAGCAGGCCGAACACCTTACCCTCGGGCACGGCGATGCTCACGTCGTCGAGCGCAGTATGCGCTGCGAAACGCTTATAGATGTGATTGGCTTGGAGGAAATAGGACATATATTGTGGGATTTAAGACATCATATTAGACGCACGAAGGCACAGTTTTGCTACACGCCTGCGCTACGCCGCGGAGTGTTTAGGGCTCTGTCTCGCCCTCAAGATAGTTTTCGAGATACATGTGCTCGCCGTCAAAGACCGCATAGGTGAACTGCTGCAACCAGTCGCCCAGCAGCAAGAGCCGCGTGGTGTGGGAGAGCATGAGGTCGAGTTCGATGTGACGGTGGCCGAAGATGAAGTAATCAATATCGGGATGCGTCTGCATATATGCCTTGGCAAAGATGACGAGCGGCTCGTTGTTCTCGCCCTGATAAGGCGGCTCCGTGCCATCGATGCGCTTGAGTCGGCTATGGCGTGCCCAAGACAGGCCGAAAGCGACGCCCCAACGCGGGTGGATGGCAGCGAAAAGTCGCTGACACACGCGGTTGTGGAAGATGCTGCGGAGCAGGAGAAACTTGCGGTCGCGTCTGCCCAGACCGTCGCCGTGAGCCAGGAAGAAGAGCTTGTCGTAGAGCTCTATCGTCTCTGCACTCTCGCGGTGCAACGTCACGCCACATTCCGTCTCCATGTAGTCGCCGACCCATAGGTCGTGATTGCCTGTGAAGAAGTGTACCTCTACACCACGGTCAGTGAGTTCGCTGATTTTGCCCAAGAAGCGGGTAAACCCTTTGGGGACAACGGTACGGTATTCGTGCCAGAAGTCAAACATATCGCCGAGCATATACACGGCAGCAGCCTTGTGCTTGATGCTGTCGAGGAAATTGACCAGGCAGCGTTCCTGCATCCGTGGGCTCTTGGTGGCAAGACTGCCAAGGTGGGCATCGCTGATAAAGTAGATGGGTTTCACGGGGAGAGTGTTTTGTGTCGTTAGTAAAGGCTACATGAAGCCGAGGTCGAGTTTGGCCTCATCACTCATCATGTCTTTGTCCCATTCGGGTTCGAAGACCAGATTGACGCGCGCTTCCTTGATGCCCTCTATGCCGCCGAGTTTCTGCCGCACGTCTTCTACGATGAAATCGGCGGCAGGACAGTTGGGGGCGGTCAGCGTCATATCGACTTCCAGAAGCCCATCGTCGGCAAGGTCAATGCGATAGATGAGGCCGAGGTTGTAGATATCGACGGGCATCTCGGGGTCGTAAACGGTCTTCAAGACGTCAATGATGCGTTCTTCAAGCGTAAGTTTGTCCATACGGGAAGGTCTATTTATAGAAGGTTTGTCGGAAAGCTTCAAACTCGCCGTCGTGCAGCACATAGCAGCGCCACGCGGCACGCAGGAAGCCCGTGCCGTAGCCCGTAAGTTGCACGTAGGCTGCGGCGACGGCACGCAAGCCCACGCCGAGGCTGTGCTCACGGCGCGTGGCATCGGCCCAAATAAGCAGAGCGTAGAGCAGCAAAGGGCAGAGACACCACAGGCTCACCACGGGAGCAAAACACAGCGCGGAGAGCGCGCCTATCACGCAGAGGGCGACGCCGAGGGTGAAGACGGCAGGCAAGAGATGCACCACCTTGAGCGTGCCGGGGTGGCGACGCGTCAGATGGATGCGGGCTATGCCGCTATTGTGCACCTGTCGGAAGAACTTGCGCAGGTCAGTACGCCGCTTGTGCCACACCCAAGCCTCGGGGAAGAGACGGCAGCGGTAGCCGGCTTGGAAGATGCGCGTGGAGAAGTCTATATCTTCGCCAAAGCGCATCGCGCTAAACCCACCAAGCGCCTCATAGACGCTGCGCTTCACGCCCATATTGAAGGAGCGCGGATAGAACTTATCCAGTTGTTTCTTGCCCCCGCGTACGCCGCCCGTGGTGAAGAAGGAGGTCATGCCGTAGTTGATGGCCTTCTGCGTCGGCGTAAACGAAGGGTGAGCACGGTCGGGGCCTCCGAAGGCATCGGCAG
The DNA here is from genome assembly GCA_018066225.1 of Candidatus Equimonas enterica. Taxonomy (GTDB): domain Bacteria; phylum Bacteroidota; class Bacteroidia; order Bacteroidales; family Bacteroidaceae; genus Alloprevotella; species Alloprevotella enterica. The sequence continues at coordinate 2,293 of JAGHRU010000226.1, read as the reverse complement.
GCGCTTTGGCCAGCTCCGCGCTGACGGCACTCAGGTATCCTTCGGGCACTACCACATCGCTGTCGAGGATGATGACATAGTCGCCACTGCTGCGCGCCACACCGTAGTTGCGCGTCTTGCCCGGGCCACTGTTGGGCTTCTCATAGTAGTGCACATCGAGCCGCGACGAGTAGCGATCCACCACCGCGTCGCAACGCACTTGGCTGCCGTCTTCCACGACAATGACCTCGAAGTCCTGCTCTCTCTGATGCGTCAGGCTCTCCAACAGTTCGGCCACCTCGTCGGGCCGATTATAGACGGGTATAACGAAGGAATATCTCATAGCACGTCATGGTTTGCCTTGCAAAGTTACGGTTTTCGGCGCGTATCAGCAAGTATTTCCCCATTTTCTTTGTCCGTCTCGCCGAATATTACTATCTTCGCTGCACAAATCGCGCTATGCCTATGCCCGCTAAATATCTCCTGCTCCTTGTCTTCGCCCTCTGCTGCTTCGCTTGTAGCGAGGACGACCCGCTACCGCCATACCGCCGCGACCTCGCCGAGCTCTCCACCGACAGCCGAGGCACGGCCTGCGTCCTCACCCTCGACGACGGCCGACGCTACGCCATAGAGGGCGATGCCCCAAGCCATCTCACCCCCGACAGCACCTACCGCGTACTGGCCACCCACCTTGTCGCTGCCGACAATAGCCGCACCCAGTTAGCAAGCGTGCAGGCCGTGGCTTCCCCTATGCCCATCGCACGCACCATCGCCATGCCGCAGCGCATAGACGGCATCGGCCTTCTCGCCGTGTGGCGTGTGCCGCGCTATATCAACATCCGCGCCACCCTGCCCTCTTCGGGAGAGCAACACGCCATCGCCTTCGTCGAGGACAGGCTGACGACGAACCCTGTAACGGGACACCACACGCTGCATCTCACCTTGCTCTACGACAAGGGCGACAATGCCGACCACTACGCCACGACGGCCTATCTCTCGTGCCCTATCTATCACTATGCCAGCACATTGAGCACAGGCACGGACACCATCGCGCTCACGCTGCCCCTCACCCGTGGCGACACCACCCTTGTCTATACCTATTAAGTATATCTCACGCGCACGCGCGTAGGCAGGCGGCTTTTTCACTTTTTGCGGACAGCATTTCGTTATTCCAGTTTTTTTGTGTACCTTTGCGCCCGAATTTGCAAATTCTAATACCAAACATATCATGATCAAATCACAAGACATCAAGAAGGGCACCTGCATCCGTATGGATGGCAAGCTCTATTTCTGCATCGACTTCCTGCATGTAAAGCCCGGTAAAGGCAATACCATCATGCGCACCACCCTCAAGGATGTCGTCAGCGGCAACGTACTCGAGAAGCGTTTCAACATTGGCGAGGCACTCGAAGATGTACGCATCGAGCGTCGTCCTTACCAGTTCAGCTACGCCGAGGGCGAAGACTTTCACTTCCTCAACCAGGAGACATGGGACGATGTACTCATCGCCCGCGACCTCATCACAGGTGTAGATTTCATGAAGGAGGGCGACATCGTGGAAGTAGTGAGCGATGCCAGCACCGAGACCATCCTCTACGCTGAAATGCCCGTCAAGACCAAGCTCAAGATTGTTTACACCGAGCCCGGCCTCAAAGGCGATACCGCCACCAACACCCTTAAACCCGCCAAGCTCGAAACGGGCGTTGAAATTCGCGTGCCTCTGTTCATCAACGAAGGCGAAGTAGTGGAAGTGGATACCCGCGACGGTTCCTACCTCCAGCGCGTGAAGCAGTAAGCCTCCGCCACATCCTCATACCACCGCCCTGCACCTTTGAGCCTTGCGCCCAGAGATGCAGGGCGGTGTCGTTACTGCGTGCTTTGTCATTTGCCCGCCTCTTGCCTGCCCAGTCCGTACACGTTTTTGATTGCTCCAAACGATCTGCCCAGACAGTCTTTCCTATCTGCGCAGATTGTTTTTCCTCTCCGCCCAGATCGTTTTCACGCTCTGGGCAGATAGTGTGCGCACTTTACTGGCAAGCCATGCCCCTACTTTCTACACGCGCAGAACTGCCATCCTTGGATATTTTTTCCCACTTCCCTTGTTCGTTTCGCTTTTACTTCGTAACTTTGCGGTGCAAGCGGGAAACATCGCTTGTCAAGAAGGCGTTCCACGCTTTATCCTTTTAACTGAAATCGCCAATTTCACAGCCGGAGGGATAGAGGGTATGTGACGCCCACCTGTATGTATTTTTGCATACCGGCTCCACGCCGCATAGCGATTACATACCGGCGTGGGGTTGCTATATTCTTATTC
>JAGHRU010000159.1 GCA_018066225.1 Candidatus Equimonas enterica | reverse complement strand
ACGCTCTACACCAATGAGTGGCTCTACGCTTACAACAACTCCACTGACCTGTCCTATTTCAACTACTTCTACTGCGAGAGCGCGCGTCGCCCCTATGTCATCTATCCCGACGGCACGGAGCAGCAGGTGACCTACGTCGATGACATCAGCCCGCTCGGCATGGACGGCAGCGTCTTCCAGCTGACCTTCACCAAGTCCTACACCGAGGGCGACTACACCATCGTGATCCCCGACGACTTCTTCGTACGCGGCACGATGGTGGATAAGGCGTATGTGGCCTACGCTTGTCCCGAGCGCCGCTTCACCTTCCACGTCGGCCCTGTGCCCGAAGGCATTGCAGCCCCCACCGAAAGCCCTGTCCCCACCAAGAGTTACGACATCTGGGGTCGTCAGAGAGGCGCAGCACAGATCGGCATCAGCATAACCGACGGCCGCAAGATGATGAAGCGATAAGCACAACATTCCCACCACAAAGGCACACGGTGGCCGCATGTCAAAAGGCGTGCGGCCACCGATTTTTTTGCCCCGCATAAGGGCGCGAAAACGCTCTGGGCAGACCGTGAAAACTATCTGCCTTTGTCGTGCGAACCATCTGCCCTTGCCCTGCGCACGGTCTGCCCAGACCGTAACGCGCGCCTCACAGAACCTTCCCAATCATCTGCCAACACACTGAAAATCAGCAGAGGAGAGCACACGCCGCATTTCCCTAACGAAAAAACCGACAAACACCGCGCGCCTTCCAAAAAATCTTCGTATATTTGCATACGCTACACCACGCACTAAATGCTACCCCTTATGCGACACTATGCACTCCTACTGACGCTGCTCTTCGCCCTCGGCCTATCGGGGCAAGGCGTCGCCCAATACGTCAATCCCTTCATCGGCACTGGCGGCCACGGCCATACCTTCCCGGGAGCCGCCTACCCCCACGGCATGCTGCAGCCCTCGCCCGACACCCGCATCGCAACGTGGGACGGATGTAGCGGCTACCACATCAGCGACACCACCATCAGCGGCTTTGCCCAAACCCACCTCTCGGGCACGGGCATCGGCGACCTCGCCGACCTGCTCATCATGCCCACTACGGGCGAGCAAGACATCAGCGTACTCACCCGCGACGACCTGCACATGGCCTACGCCTCCCCCTTTGCGCACGAGAGCGAATACGCAGAGCCGGGCTACTACCGCGTCTATCTCGAGCGCTACGGCGTACGTGCCGAACTCACAGCCTCTGCCCGCGCCGCCATGCACCGCTACACCTTCCCCGCAAGCACTGCGGCAGGCTTCATCATCGACTGGGACTACAACAACCAGCGCGGCTACAACCACGACCTGCACATCAGCGTCATCAGCGACACGGAAATCATAGGGACGAAACGCGTACAGAACTGGGCGAAAGACCGCCATGTGGCCTTCTACGCCAAGTTTTCCAAGCCCTTCACCTACACGCTCATCGATGCCGACGACGGCGCTTTGACCTGGGACGGTCAGCGACAGCGGGCATGCAAACTGCTGCTGCACTTCTCGACGCTCCTGGATGAGCAAGTGACGGGCTGCACCAGCGTGTCGGCCGTAGATGCCGACGGCGCACGCGAGAATGTACGCCACGACCTCGACGGCAAGGACTTCGACACGGTACGCCGCGATGCCTACACCGCGTGGGACACCTACCTGAGCAGCATCAAGGCCGAGAGCGCAGACACTGCCCTACTCCGCACCTTCTACACCGCCCTCTACCACACGGGCTTGCAACCCGCATTGGCCAGCGATGCCGACGGCCGCTACCGTGGACTCGACGGCGCAGTGCACCAAGCCGACGAAGCCACCTATACCATCTTCTCGCTCTGGGACACCATGCGCGCCCTACATCCTCTCTTGACCATCATACAGCCTGCACTCAACCAGCAATTCGTCCGCACCCTCCTGCGCAAAGCCGACGAAGGCGGACTGCTGCCGATGTGGGAACTCTCGGGCAACTACACGGGTTGCATGATTGGTGCTAACGCAGTGCCTGTCATCGCCGACGCTTACGCCAAAGGCCATCGGGACTTCGACATCGCCGCCGCACTGCGCCACTGCGTGCGCACCTTCACCTTCGACCGCCAAGGCATCCACGCCCCAGAGCCCATCATCCGCGACCAACTCATGCCCGAGAGCAAACGCTGGCTGGGCACGCTCGGCTACGCCCCTTGCGACACCGAGCATGAGAGCGTCGCCAAGGGCCTGGAATATGCCTACGACTGCTGGTGCGTGGCCACGATGGCACGCGCGATGGGCGACAAGGCCACCGCAGAGCGTTTCGACACCCTCGCCACTTCCTACCGCCATTACTGGGACAAGCACACAGGCTTCATGCGTGGCCGCCACAAGGACGGCACATGGCGCACACCATTCTCCCCTATAGCCTCCAACCACCAGAGCGATGACTACTGCGAAGGCAACGCATGGCAGTGGACGTGGTTTGTGCCCCACGACATCAAGGGGCTACAAAGCCTGATGGGCGGCAAGCGCAAGTTTGTGGCACGCCTCGACAGCCTCTTCACCATGTCGTCGGCACTCGAAGGCCACAACATCAGCGCAGACATCTCTGGCCTCATCGGTCAGTACGCCCACGGCAACGAGCCGAGCCACCACATAGCCTACCTATATAATTACGCGGGCGCGCCCGAGAAGACGCAAGCCCTCTGCGACAGCATCCTCCGCACGCTCTACGCCGACGCTCCCGATGGCCTTGCGGGCAACGAAGACTGCGGCCAGATGTCGGCGTGGTACGTGCTCTCGGCGATGGGCTTCTACCAAGTCTGCCCCGGCAACCCCACCTACACCATCGGCAGCCCGCGCTTCGACACCATCGCCATACCCCAAAGTGGCGGCAAGACCTTCCGCATCATTACCCATCGCACGGGCAAAGCCGCGAAATACATTCGCCGCATGACGCTCGACGGCAAGCCACTGCGCCGCCCCTTCTTCACCCACAGCGACATCCAGCGCGGCGCGACCCTCGAACTCTGGATGGCAGAATAAACATACGCCCATGACCACCGACGACAAAGTAGATGCCCAGTTGCGCCGAGCCCTCGTGCGCTACCGTCTCATCGAGGACGGCGACCGCGTACTCGTCGCTGTCTCGGGCGGCAAAGACTCCCTTGCTCTGCTGCGCCTGCTCGCCCTGCGCAGCCGCATCTTCAAGCCCAAGTTCAGCATCGTAGCCGCCCATGTGCGTATGCGCAATATCCCTTACCGTGCCGACGCCGCCTACTTGCAGCGTCTCTCCGATGACCTCGGCGTGGAACTACACTTTATAGACACGGCTTTCGACGCGACCACCGACCGCCGCCATACCCCCTGCTTCCTCTGCTCGTGGCACCGCCGCAAAGCCCTCTTTGCCTTGGCGCAGGAGTTGGGATGCAACAAGATCGCCTTGGGACATCACCAGGACGATGTCATCCAGACGGCTTTGATGGGACTCACCTTCACAGGCTCTTTTTCGGCCATGCCCCCACTCTTGCGCATGGAGCGCTTCCCCATCACCCTCATTCGCCCACTTTGCCTGATGCGCGAGCGGCTGCTGAGCGACTACGCTGCCGAGCACGGCTTCCAGACCACACTGCGCCCATGTCCTTACGAGGACGCCACACGCCGCCACGACATCGCACAAATAGCCGCACAGTTGGAAGCCATGTCGCCCGACTTCGCGGCTTCTGTGCAGCACGCCCTCGAGACGGTGCGACAAGGACGACGGGAACATGGCGACGAGAGCACGACAACGTTGCTATGACAAACGCACGTTTCAGCCCCTCACACGTCACAATGTTGCCGCAATATGCGGCCAGATGATAAAATTTGCTTAACTTTGCAAACAAGATAACCATATAGAACACTTTTTCGACTATGTTTGAGAACATTTCCCTCTGGTACAGTGATCTTTCACTCATTCAGCAAATCTTTTGGGGTTGCGCCATAGTGGCGACCATCATCTTCCTCATCCAGTTTCTCCTGACCTTCATCGGCCTCGACGGCACAGACGGCGGCGACTTGGACTTCGTCGGCGATGCGAGCCTCGACGGCGACACCCTCGACACCGGCGGCGCAATGTCGCTGTTCAGCATCCGCAGCATCGTCAATTTCTTCGTTGGCTTCGGCTGGGGCGGCGTATGCTTTGCCGACCTCATCGAGAGCACCACGCTGCTGATGCTCGTGAGCATCCTCGTCGGCTTGGCCTTCGCTTCGCTGTTTTTCTTCATCTGGCGACAGGCACGCAAGTTTGAGGCCAACGGCACAATGCGCATTGCCGACTGCGAAGGCCGCACCGCCCGTGTCTATCTGCGTATTCCCGCCAAGGGCGAAGGCATGGGCAAGGTGCAAATCAGCGTGGGCGGCAGCATCCACGAACTTGATGCCCAGAGCACGGGGGAGGCCATACCGACTGGCACCAATGTCCGCGTCACGGGCATCATCACCGACACCCAGACACTCATCGTAGAGTGCTTATAAGACCATTCGTATAACCTAACATTAACCCTCAAATCAGCAATATGAACGTTATGTTTCTTTTCGTAGTCGCCGCCGTCGTCGTGGTACTACTGTTCATCTCTATCGTCAATCGCTACCGTCGCTGTCCCTCCGACAAGATACTGGTCATCTACGGCAGCAAATCCAACAAGTCTTCGGCACGCTGCGTCCACGGCGGAGGTGCTTTCGTGTGGCCCATCATAGAGGACTACGCCTACCTCTCGCTGACGCCTATCTCTATCGACGCAAATCTCACCAACGCCCTCTCCAAGCAAAACATCCGCGTCGATGTGCCCTCCCGCTTCACAGTGGGTATCAGCACCGAGCCCGAGTGTATGAACGCGGCCGCAGAGCGTCTGCTCGGCCTCACGGCAAGTCAGATACAGGAACTGGCGCGCGACATCCTCTTCGGCCAGTTGCGTCTCGTCATCGCTACGATGAGCATCGAAGAGCTCAACAATGACCGTGACAAGTTCCTCGAGTCTATCTCGGCCAACGTAGAGGTGGAACTCAAAAAGATTGGCCTGCGCCTCATCAACGTCAATGTGACCGACATCAAGGACGAGAGCGGCTACATCGAAGCCCTCGGCCGTGAAGCCGCTGCCAAGGCCATCAACGAAGCCAAGGTGCGCGTGGCAGAGCAAGACAAAGTGGGCGAAATCGGTAAGGCAGAAGCCATGAGAGAGACGCGCGTCCGCACCGCCGAGGCCAACGCCGTAGCCGTACAGGGTGAGAACCAAGCCAAGGTGGAAATTGCCAATTCCGATGCTATCCGTCGTGAGGCAGAGGCAGAGGCTGGCCGTAAAGCCACAGCCGCAGAGCGCGTGCAGCAGGCCAAGGCACAGCAAGAAGCCTACGCCGCAGAGCGCGAAGCCGAAGAAGCCCGTGCCGAGCGCGAACGCTCCACGCAGACGGCCAACATCCTCGTGCCGCAAGAGATCGAGAAGCGTCGCCGCATCATAGAGGCCGAAGCCGAGGCCGAGAAGGTGCGCGTCAATGCCAAAGGTGAAGCCGACGCAATCTTCGCCAAGATGGAGGCCGAGGCCAAAGGTATCTACGAAGTACTCATCAAGCAAGCCGCAGGTTACGACAAGATGGTACAGGCCGCAGGAGGTGACGCCAACAAAGCCTACATGCTCCTACTCCTGGAGAAACTGCCCGAACTCGTCAAGACACAAGTCGAGGCTGTCAAGGGCATCAACATCGACCATGTCACCGTATGGGACAGCGGCAACAGTGCCGACGGCAAGGGCAGCACAGCCAACTTCGTCAGTGGTCTGATGAAGTCTGTGCCCCCGCTCAACGAACTCTTCGACCAAGCCGGCCTCAACCTCCCCGCCTACCTCGCTTCGAAGCAGACCAAGGCAGAGCCCGAGCAGCCCGCGAGCGAAGAGGCTTAACACCGCAGCCCTTTTCTACACGAGAGGCACGTCACCACCAGTGGCGTGCCTCTCGTGGCATTGGTGCACACCACGAAAAAAAGCCCCAAGGAGGCTGCACTAACGAAATATTTTGCTAACTTTGCAGCGAGGTACAAGCCGCAGCATACGCTTTATGCGCGGTATCACCGTACCTCCCCTACTCCTTATGCGCAAAACACTCTTCGCAGCCATACTGCTGCTCACTGCCACGCTCGCTGCCACAGCGCAAAAGAGCGTCGTCGATTACGTCAATCCTTTTATCGGCACGACCAACTTCGGCACTTGCAACCCGGGGGCTGTCGTACCTACGGGTATGATGAGCGTCGTCCCGTTCAACGTCATGGGCAGCGACCTCAACGCCTACGACAAAGACGCACGCTGGTGGTCCACCCCCTATGAGCACACCAACAGTTACTTCACAGGCTACGCCCATACGAGCCTCAGCGGCGTAGGCTGCCCAGAGATGGCCTGCCTGCTGCTGATGCCCACTACGGGCGAGCTCGACGTGGATTACTACCACTATGGCAGCACCTACACCGACGAAGTGGCCTCGCCGGGCTATTACAGCAACCGTCTCACCAAGTACGACATACTGACCGAGGTGAGTGCTACACGTCGCACTGCCATCCATCGCTACACGTTCCCCGCTGGCCAGAGCCATCTTTTGCTCAACCTCGGCGAAGGGCTTACCAATGAGAGCGGCGCTACGGTGCGTTTCACCCCCGATGGAGAGATAGAAGGCACGAAACTGCTGGGCACATTCTGCTATTGCTCACAGGCCGTATTCCCGCTCTATTTTGTGATGCGTGTGGAGAAAGTGCCCACAGCGCGTGGTCTATGGAAGAAGCAACGACCGATGACCGCAGAAGCCGACTGGGACGCGGATCAAGGAAAGTACAAACGCTATGAGGGCTATACCCGCGACCTTTCGGGCGACGACATCGGGGCTTACCTCACCTTTGACACCAAGGCAGGTGAGACCGTGGAAGTGCGCATCGGCATTTCGTATGTCTCCATAGCCAATGCCCGCGAAAATCTCTATGCCGAGCAGCCACAGCACAAGCACTTCGACGACATCCGCGCCGAGGGAAGGAGCGCATGGGAAAAGGCACTCTCAACCGTAGAAGTGGAAGGTGGTACACAGGAGCAACGCACCGTATTCTACACCGCCCTCTATCATCTGCAACTCCACCCCAACACCCTGCAAGATGTCAATGGGGAGTACCCCGCTATGGGCAGCGGCGAAACGCGGCAGCAGACAACCGGCAACCGCTACACCGTGTTTAGCCTCTGGGACACCTACCGCTGCACCCATCAACTGATGACCCTGCTCTTTCCCGACCGCCAACTCGATATGGTGCGCACGATGGTGGAGCAATACCGCGAATCGGGATGGCTACCCAAATGGGAACTCTATGGCCAGGAGACTTTCACTATGGAGGGAGACCCCGCCATACCCGTCATTGCCGACACATGGCTCAAGGGGCTGCGCGACTTCGACATCACAACGGCCTATGAAGCCATGCGCAAAAGTGCCATCACTCCGGGCAAAGACAATCCGCTGCGCCCCGACAACGACGACTATCTGGCACGCGGTTACTGCCCGATGACCTCGCAGTATGACAACTCCGTGTCGCACGCTCTGGAATACTATGTAGCCGACTACGCGCTTTCTCGCCTTGCCGACGCGCTGGGCAAAAAGGCTGATGCCAAACTTTTTCGTCAGCGCAGCCTTGGCTACAAGCACTATTATAGTAAGGAGTACGGCACGCTGCGTCCCATCCTCCCCGACGGCACGTTTTACACGCCCTTTGATCCCAAACAGGGCGAGAACTTCGAGCCTTCACCAGGCTTCCACGAGGGCAATGCGTGGAACTACACCTTCGCCGTCCCCCATGACGTCGCAGGGCTGGCACGCCTTATGGGAGGCGACAAAGCCTTCGTAGCCCGTCTGCAAGGCGTTTTCGACGCTGGCAACTACGACCCTGCCAACGAGCCCGACATCATCTACCCTTATCTCTTCTCACGCTTCAAGGGGGAGGAGTGGCGCACCCAGCATCTGACCCGTACGCTCCTGGCCAAGCACTTCCGCAACGCCCCCGATGGTTTGCCCGGCAATGAGGATACAGGCACGATGTCGGCATGGGCGGCTTTCAGCATGATGGGCTTCTACCCCGACTGCCCAGCCGAACCTTATTACACCCTCACCGCACCCGTATTCAGCAAAGTCACCATCCACCTCGACCCGTCCTACTATAAAGGCGGCGACCTCGTCATAGTCTGTCCCGATGCCGACCGCAGCGAGCGCATTGCCAGCGTCACCGTAGGCGGTAAGCCGCTGCATGACCTGCGCATCGCCCACGAGAAGCTCGTCTCTGGCGAACCCATAGTCATCAACATGCAATAGGCGGACGCACCACGCCACCTGCCAACAAAATATCAAGAAATGCGGATAAAAGTGGCCACACAAGCCTAAATTCCATATTTTTTCGTAACTTTGCACGCGATGCAGCACACCGTCTTATGTCCATAGATACCGATTTTCTCAAAAAGATAAAGCAGCGCTACCGCGTCATTGGCAACGATGATGCGCTCAACCGCGCCTTGCATCTTTCGGCCAAAGTCGCCCCCGTGGATATCTCGGTGCTCATCCTTGGCGAAAATGGTACGGGTAAAGAGATTTTGCCGCGCATCATTCACGACATCAGCAAACGCAGCGGGCACAAATTTCTCTCCGTCAGTTGCGGTGCTATCCCCGAAGGCACGATTGACAGCGAACTCTTCGGCCACGTCAAAGGTGCATTCACAGGCAGCATTGAAAGCCGAGAAGGCTATTTCGCTGCTGCCGACAAAGGCACCCTCTTTCTCGACGAAATAGGCGAACTTCCCCTGCAAACACAAGTTCGATTGCTGCGCGTGTTGGAGACGGGAGAGTACATTCCCGTAGGCAGCAGCGAAGTGCGCAAGACCAACGTGCGCATCATCGCCGCCACCAATGCCGACCTGCCGCGACTGGTGAGGGAAGGCAAGTTTAGAGAAGACCTCTACTACCGTATCGCCGCCGCCATCATCACCTTGCCACCACTCAGAGCACGCGGCAAAGACATCGACCTACTCTTCCGCTACTTTGCCACAGAGGTGAGTCAGCAGTACGCCGTACCCGCTTTGCGACTATCGCCAGAGGCACAGCAGCAGATACTACACTACTCTTGGCCGGGCAACATACGCCAGATGCGACACCTCGTAGAGACAATGTCCATCACGACCGACGAGCGTCCCATCACGGCCGAAACCCTCAATAGTTTTCTGCCCACCGACAGCACGCACACCCAACTCGTTGCTGCCCACACGGCCAGTCCCGCCACCACAGCAGGCCTCAATGCGCAATACGAAAGCGAACGCGAAATGTTGTTTCGGGCCCTCTATGAGTTACGACACGATGTTGATGAACTCAAGACACAGGTGGCCGCGCTCCAAGGTAAGGGCAAAGCCAACCTGCCAATGGGTGGCTACACGGCTCCCAATATGCCTGACATGGACTACGCCGAGGAAATCAGTGAGAAGCCTACCGCCACCAGCAAAACCCTCAACGATGTAGAGCGCCAACTCATCACCGACACACTCCGCCAT
>JAGHRU010000075.1 GCA_018066225.1 Candidatus Equimonas enterica | reverse complement strand
GGGTAGGCCCGTTCTTTTGCGTCACAGTGAGGAGCGTGATTTCGGAATCGAAATGTATGAATTCCTCTATGATGAGTTCCTTGATGTCACCACGGCTACCTGCCATGCCATAGTCCCATGCGTGTTGCAGGTCTGCCGCTGTGTGGACGAGGCTTTGCCCCTTGCCCGAGGAAGACATCAGGGGCTTGACAATGCAGGGGAAGCCTATCTTTTCGGCTGCGGCTTGCAGCTCTTCGTAACTCTTGGCATAGAAATACTTTGCCGTTTTCAGTCCCAATTCTTTCGCCGCCAAGTCGCGGATGGCTTTGCGGTTCATGGTGAAATTGACGGCACGCGCAGATGGGGTCACTTGTATGCCCTGTGCTTCGAAGTCGTAGAGCTTCTCCGTGCGGATGGCTTCTATCTCGGGCACGATGATGTCGGGCTTGTGCTTCTTGACGGCCGCCTCCAGGGCGTCGCCATCGAGCATGGAAAACACTTCACATTCGTCGGCCACCTGCATGGCAGGGGCGTGGGCGTAAGCGTCGCAGGCCACAACGTGTTGTCCCAGACGCTGGGCAGCAATGACGAACTCCTTACCAAGTTCGCCACTACCTAAGAGTAAAATTTTCTTCATTCGACCTTATTGTGGTGAAACGATGTAGTAGAGGGTGAAATCGGAGGCATTGTCCTGCTTCTGCTCTGGCGTGGCAGCGTCTGCCGAGGTGGCAGCGTGCTCATGCTGTGGGCGCACTTGACGCGCATAGCGGCGGAGGAAGGCAAGGGTGTCAGGACGAGGTGAAGGAGGGGTAGAATGGGCGATAAGCATCAATGTTTGGGGTTAGAGTTTCGGGCTTTATACTTTCTCAGGAGACATTGCTCCCGATATTCATATAACGCGCCATGGGGGTGTTTTATTTTATCTCGCCCCAATTATTTTTGCTCTTCGCCTACATTTTCTTCCTCTTCGTCGTCTTCTTCGTCCTCGTCATTGTCTTCGCGCTCCATAGTGGCGGCTATCATGCCACGGCAGAAGGTGCCAAACAGCTTGATGCTTCGGCCGATGCCACGAATGGTGCCACGAATGAGGCGTACCGTCAGCCGAATGATGAAACGCAGGATGCGCCACAGGCCTTGCAAGGTGAAGACAGCCGCGATGCTTTCGCCGTGGCGTGCCATCAACCGACGATAGCCGTATATCCATAGTAGCGGCAATGCTACGCCTACGAGGGTGTAGAAGAGCCAGAAGTTATCGTCCGTGTATGCGTGGACGACGGCATGACTGCCTACGGCTTGCCAAGGCAATCCATAGACGCCCACCTTGATGGCACTGACGAGCTTGAACGCAAGGAAGTGAAACGCGAAGATATAGAGGGTGTTCTCGCCCATATAGCGCAAGGCACGGCCTACAAATCCGCCGATATGGGAAAGCAGGGCACTCAGGCGATAGAGTAGGTAAAAACCGCAAAGACCTGTGACGGGCAGCAGTGCCGTTGTAGCAAGACCGCTGCTTGATGTCATAATGGGGTGTAGGGCGCAGCCCGTGACAAGGAGAATAGCCAGTGCAGCGATGGTGCAGATCCACGGCAGGCTGACGATGACGGCGCGGTGAGAGAGTAGCGGACGCAGGGCGGCGAAAGTCGTTTTGTCTTCGCACCAGAGGCGTTGCACCTCACGGACGGCAAAGCCCAAAGCGATGAACATCAGTCCTGTAAGTTCGCGGTAACCGCCGCCGGTGAAGCCTGCTATGTCAAATCGCTCTACGCTTTGCCACAGAGCCAATGCCCACACGCTGACGGCTACGCCGAGGGTGATGCGAAGGTCGTCGCCAAGCCATTTGAGGCACCGCCCCACTTTGAAGCACAGGAGCCAGAGTAGGCTACCTACGAAGAGGCTGCGGAAAAACCAGAAGGGGCTACATAAGAAGTCGTCGTAGCCCGACATGTTGAATATAATGGCCAAGAGACGCTCGCTAAACTCGTGCCAGGAATAGGCGTGCGACACCATACCTGCCATATTACCATAGGAGGTACTCAACAGGCCAAGCCATAGAAGCAATTTGTGAATCAGGAGAAAGAAGACGCTCCATGTCACAAACGGTACATACAAGCCCTTGAAGCGATGGCCGATGTAGGTACCTGCGTCGTCGAGGTATTTGGTATGGAAAAAATAGCCTGCGCAGAGGAAGAAGGCAGGCACGTGAAATTGATAGACAAAATCTTTGACCACCTCGGGACAGCCAGAGTGGCCAAGGACGACAAGGACGATGGCCAGTGCTTTGAGAATGGTGAATATAGGGTTGCGCATAGTGCGGAGAGTACGTGTAGGTTAGACAAAAGGCGTGAAGATTTGCAGCAGCCAGCATTTGAAGCGATGCCAAGGAGAGAATTGCTGCCAGCGTTCGGGATTTAGACGATAGCAACGTTCATCTTTGTCACGGTCAAAGATTTGCTGCAATTCCGTAGCGGTGTTTCTCCCATTGATGAGCAGGTTACATTCATAGTCCCACCCCAAAGATCGGCTGTTGAGGTTGGCGCTGCCAAGGAAGGTGGTCACACCATCTACTATCATTACCTTGGTGTGGTGGAAGCCTCCTTGAAAGAAATACACTTCTGCCCCCTTCTTCATCAACCGATGTACGGTGTGCTCTACGATGCGTGGGGTTAGCGGTATATCGCTATTTGCCGACACCATGATTTGTACGCGTATGCCGCGCTTGATAGCGCGGTTGAGGGCGCGGCGTATCGGCAGGTTGAGTGTGAGATAGGGATTGATGATGGTAATAGAGGTCTGGGCGGCATCGATGCAATGGGTGAAGGTCTGCGAGATGATGCGTCCTGTCTCGTGCGGCTCTCTATTGACCACGCCGACGACCTTTGTCGTGTCGCGGAAGACCGTATCTTGCCGCAACATCGGAAATAGCACCCTTGCGTTGCGTTCTCCTGGGTAGTACTGTGGGCCGTGGATGTCTTGATGCGTCGTGCGATTCCATATTTTCAAGAAGATGCCTTGCAACACACCGACAGCATCGCCTTCCAAACGGACGTGCATATCGCGCCAATCGCCGACTTGTGGTGTACCTTTTATATAATAGTCGGCCACGTTCATTCCGCCTGTGTAAGCTATCACCCCGTCTATGACAACGATTTTGCGATGATCGCGGTGGAATACCTGCGTTAAGTACGGGGGACGAATAGGGTCGTATTCTACGATTTCGATGCCACACGCTCGCAGACTATCCAAATGCACTTTGTGTAGAGGACGGTTGTTGCTCATGTTGCCGAAGCCATCAAACATCAGCCGCACTTCCACGCCTTCGGCCGTTTTCTCTTTGAGGAGGTCAAAGAGAAGGTGAGATATGCTGTCATTGCGGAAGTTGAAGTATTCCATGTGGATGGAATGCTTTGCAGCGCGAATGGCCAGAAACATATCATCAAACTTGTCTTGTCCCGTAGGGAGCAATACGACGCTATTATTGGTGCTGAAATGCACCTTATAAGTGGCTTCCAGCCACGACTGCACCACGCTATCGGCAGGAGCGTGCTCTGCATTTACAGCTACGGTAAATGCAGACCATAAGAATAGGAGAAGAGTAATGGCGTGGCGCATATATGGCGTTACGTTTTAGAGCATGGTGCGGAAGGAGTCCACGATACCCAGCAAATGCTGCTGGCTATCGACGACAAGGACGCTGTGTATCTTGCGCTCTCGCATGATATGCTCGATTTCTGCTATCTTGGTTTCGGGAGCAACCATCTGTGGCGTTTTGGTCATGATGTCGGTGGCACGAAGGTCAAAGAAACGTGCTTGGTTGTGCTCCATTGCACGTCGTACGTCACCGTCAGTGATGATGCCCTCCACTTTGTTTGCCTCGTCGGTGATGACGACGAGCCCCAGACGACCGCTGGAGACGTGACATACGACTTCGCCCATCGGCATTTCGGGCGATACGACAGGTAAGGTTTCGGTCTGCATGACGTCATGGGCGCGTGTCAATAGGCGCTTGCCGAGTGTACCCCCCGGATGAAACCTGGCAAAGTCCTGGGCTCGGAAGTTACGCGCTACGATAAGGGCGCAGGCCAAGGCATCGCCCATCGCCAACTGAGCCGTCGTACTTGATGTGGGAGCAAGCCCCAGCGGACACGCTTCGCGCTCTACTTTGGTGCAAAGGTGGACGGTGCTGTATTTTGCCAACAAGCTGTTTTCGTTGCCACTCATGCCTATGATGGGCACTTGCCGCTTCTCCATAAGAGGGATGAATCGTAGCAGTTCGTCGGTTTGTCCCGAGTTGGATATGGCCAGCAGAAGGTCTTCGCTGGTCAATGCTCCGAGGTCGCCGTGGAAAATATCAAGGGGGTTGATGAAGAACGAAGGGGTGCCAGTAGAGGCAAAGGTGGCCGCTATTTTCGCGCCAATGTGGCCGCTCTTACCTACGCCCGTAACGATAACTTTACCGTGGCAGGCCAGTATGAGTTCTACGGCGCGGTTGAAATCCTCGCCGACATATTGTCTTAATGCAAGGAGGGCTTCTGCTTCGTCACGCAGACATTGCAAGCCATATATGCTATGATTGGTGACCATAGTTAGGAGATGAGTTGCTGGATGAGAGAATGTAGGTTGGCAAGTTCTATCATATTGGGACCGTCTGAAAGGGCGTTGTCCGGCTCGGGATGCGCTTCAAAGAAGTAACCGTCAGCTCCAAAGGCTTTGGCGGCCAACGCCATGCTCGGGATGTACTGGCGGTCGCCCCCTGTTTTGCCGCCTGCGCTACCTGGGCGTTGCACACTGTGGGTGCAGTCCATGATGACCTTATCGGCCCAATTTTTCATAATGGGGATGTTGCGGAAATCGACTACGAGAGTGTTGTAGCCAAATGACGTGCCGCGCTCTGACAGCCATACCTCTTTGGCACCTGCCTCTCGGCATTTCTCTACGGGATAACGCATGTCTTCGCCAGAGAGAAATTGGGCTTTCTTGATATTTACGACGCGCCCTGTCTTGGCAGCGGCTACCAACAAATCTGTTTGACGACAGAGGAAAGCTGGGATTTGCAGCACATCGACAACTTCTCCTACGGGGGCGGCTTGATAACTCTCGTGGATGTCCGTCGTAAGACGTAGGCCGTAGCGACTTTTGATGTCAGCGAGCATGGTTAAGCCGCGCTCCAAGCCCGGACCACGAAAGGAGCGGATGCTGGTGCGGTTGGCCTTGTCAAAGGAGGCTTTGAAGATAATGTCAAGGCCTTCTGCGGCATTGATGCGAACAATCTCCTGCGCTATGGTGTCGAGGAGTGTGGCGTTTTCGATGACACAAGGGCCTACGATGATGGTGGGGTGCATAGGGGCGAAGTTTATGTTTGAGGTGAAAAGGCGTGGCGCATCGTGGGTCTATTCCACTTGCAAAACGAGGCCTTTAAGATATTCTCCTTCGGGATGGTAGATGTTGATAGGGTGGTCAGCAGGCTGATGGAGCTGATGCAGGATGCGGACATGGCGGCCGCTGCGTGCTGCTGCTGTGAAGACGGCCAGCCGGAACTGGTCTTTGTTGACAGCTTGGGAGCAGGAGAATGTAAACAGGATGCCACCGGGCTGTATCTTGCGGAAGGCTATGGCGTTGAGTCGTGTGTATCCTTTCAACGCATTGCGTAGCGCATCTTTGTGCTTGGCAAAGGCTGGTGGGTCGAGCACGATGAGGTCGTAGGGCGTCTCGCTGTGCTCTAAAAAGCGGAACGCATCTTCCGTGTAGGCGGTGTGACGTGGGTCGTCACCAAAGTTGAGTTGCACGTTGTCGCGGGTCAAGTCGATAGCCTTGGCTGAAGCATCTACCGAATGTACCAAAGTAGCACCACCTCGAAGCGCATAGACGGAGAAACCTCCTGTGTAGCAGAACATGTTGAGCACATGACGACCTTTGGCGTAATGCTCCAGCAACTTACGGTTTTCGCGTTGATCTACGAAGAAACCTGTTTTCTGGCCATGTAGCCAGTCAATATGGAATTGCAGACCGTATTCTTTGGCGATGTTGTGCATGGTGTCGCCGCAGAGAAAGCCGTTTTCTTGTTTGAGGTCAGCTTTGAAAGGTAAGGTGCTGTCCGACTTGTAATAGACATTGCGGACTTGGCCTTCGGTGGCCGCATTTAGCGCGTTTGCTATCTCCTGTCGTTGCAGGTGCATACCTACGGAGTGGGCCTGCATCACAGCCGTGTCACCATAGACATCGATGATGAGGCCGGGCAACTGGTCGCCTTCGCCGTGAATGAGGCGGTAGGTATCGTGCTGCGTGCTGCTGGTCAAACCGAGCGCTTTGCGCAAGAGGTAGGCACTGTGCAGGCGTTCCTGCCAAAACTGGGTGTCGATATCCGTTTCGGTAAACGAGAGGACACGCGCACTGATGCTGCCAATCTGGTAGTGGGCGATGGCCAAGAAGTTATCTTCGCTGTCGCAGAGGCGCACAATGGCTCCTTCACGTAGTGTGGCAAGGTCGGTGCGTTTGGTGTCAATGGCGCCCGAGAATATCCAAGGGTGGAAGCGGTGAAGGCTTTCTGCCTTGCCGCGGCGGAGGTATATGGTGTTCATTGTGGCTCAGACGGGTTGGACTTCGTCTTGGAAGTGCGTTTCTTTCTCGTGGCAGTGCTTGTGCTCTTACTGCGCTTCGTTGCAGGTTGTTTTGCTTGTCGAGACTGGCGTTTGGGTTTCTCTTCTTTGGGCTGTTCAGCCTCTTGCGATGGCGCGGGTGGCGTAGGTGACTCTATGAGGCAGTAGTCGCGTGTCTCGCGCAGCGTTTTCAAGCGTTGGTAGAGCAAGATACAGGTATAGGCATCTGTGGCGGCGTAGGTCTGCTGTGCAGGGGTGAGTATATCGGCTTCCCAGTTGGTGAGTTGGGCTTTCTTTGAGATTTTACCGCCAAGGACATTAGCAAAGAGTTTTTGAAGTGAAAGGTCCTTGATGCCCATTTCCGTTGCCATCGTTTGGAGATCGACGTAATTGCGGGGCTCTATTCCTTCCCATCGGGCGCGCAAGGCGTTGAAGTCATCGCGCAAAGACAGTCCAACTTTCAGCACGTTAATATCGGCGAAAAGGTCGGCGAGTTCTTGGGTGAAGCCCATGAAGTTGAGGCGGAAAAGGAAGCAGATGTCCAGCGTAGAGACTTGCAGTAGTGCCACCTTGTAGGACGTGCCGGCTCGGAAGGAAGGACGTGTCTCAGTATCGATGCCCACGATGCGCTGTGTACGGAGGAAACGGATGGCTTGGCGGGCTTCTTCTTGTCCTTGTATGATGACAATCTTGCCCTCAAATGTGAAGCGGGGCAGGGTGGCGATAAGGCTCTTTTCGGTATTGACGTAGAGTTGTTGCATGCGTTGTCGTACTATGCGTTGTCGGAGTGTTGCACCTGGTGAAGGGCGCGCAGTGCCCCAAGGAGTTTTTGTCCCCATTCGTAGCGAAAACTCTCGAGCGTGTCGAAGAGTGCCACAGTCATAGCGTCTTCGTAGCCACCGCGAAAGGTCTCTACCATGTCGCGCAGGGCTTGATAGATATCTGCTAAGTTTTCGCTAACGGTGCAGAGTATGGGCTGGTCGCTATACTTGAAGTCTTCCACAAAGGTGTCAAGGAAGTCGTCATCGACGCCCAAAAGGTCGTGGATGTGGGTGCGTATGTAGTTGTAGTCTTCCTCGGTGACAGCGGGCGTGTTGTAGCCTTCTCCTTCCTCGTAGTCTTGCACCATCGTGGCTTTGAGATACAGCATAGACAGCATAGGGCGGATGATGCGTATGAAATCGGGCAGGGTGGTGTCGTTGAGATTTTCCACCAACTTGCAATACTCTGTGCTGACCGTGATGAAGTCGAGTACAGGGCGTGAATAGATGTTCTTGGGGGCTTGTTGCATATTGCGCGCAAAATTACAATTTTTTCTCTACATAGCGAAATCTTTGCGCCGATATTTCTCTTTTATTATATATAGGTCTCCTGCTGAGAAGGTTATAGAGAAAGCCAGATGCTTCCTTCTTGTGGAGGCATCTGGCTTAATAGGCGGGTATATGTCGCGCGTCTTACTTGAGCGTGCCGTTGTTGGCAGCCTCAATCATCTCCTGTGAGGGGAGAATGTAAACCTCTACGCGACGGTTTTGTGCTTTACCCTCTGCGGTTGCATTGTCTGCCACGGGGTTTTCTTCACCCTTACCGCCGACGTACTTAATCTGCGTAGCCGTAGCGCCTTGCTTCTGCATGAAGTTGCTGACGCTCTGTGCGCGCTGCTCGGAGAGAACGACGTTCTTCTGTGCGCTCTGCTCGGCCGTGCAGCCTTTCCAGCCTGCGTTGTCGCTGAAGCCAACAACGGCGAGGTCCATATCGCTGGTGAGCACGTTGGAGGTGAACTTTTGCAGCGTCTGCTGTGCCTGTGCGGTGAGGTTGGAGTTGCCAGTGCCGAAGAGGATACCACCATCGAAGGTCACCTTGACATAGCTCAGACCGTCTTGGTCTTTCAGCAACTCTGCCTTGGCGAGCTCTTCTGCTGCCTTCTTGGCCTTGTCCATCTTGTTGCCGATGAGCACACCAGCACCGCCACCTACGGCTGTGCCTACTGCTGCGCCGATGACAGCACCCTTGGCGTTGCCGCCGATGAGTTTGCCCACGAGAGCACCGAGGGCAGCACCACCAGCACCACCAATCATGCCACCTTTTGCCTTGTTGGAGAGTTCACCGCAGCTGCTGATGAGGAAGCAGGCGCAGAGGGAAATCACAAATGTTTTCAGTTTCATAATGATAAATGTATTTTAGGGGTTGTTTGAAATATCTTGTTAGAGAATGCAAAAGTACGTCAAAGAATAGGAATGACCAAATAATTGGGCTACTTTTTTGAATTTGTGGCTTTCTTTGAGCCATAAGGTGATGCTCATTGCGAATTTATTAGTATCTTTGCGCGGCTATTGCGCAAGGCACATGGTGCGCTTTGCCAGCAGCAAATACAAACAGTATCATCTATGGAAACACAAGAAAGCAAAGTACAAAACGTGACACAGCCATCCGCACCAACGCAAAGCCCTGTCCCCGAGCAGCCCAAGCGCAAGTCGCATGCTTGGATGGGGTGGCTGATTTTCATCATCGTCCTTTTGGCTGGTGGTGCTTACGCTGCCAAGGTCTATTACTTTGGCGCTGAGGATGAAGAGCGGCTCTATGCTACGCTCGAAGACAACTATGAGGAGGCTGACTATGAGGCCTATCTCGCAGCCTATCCTGACGGCAAGTATGCTGACGAAGTGAAGCAGCGATTGCAGCAGATCCGTCAGATGAATGATGAGTGGCGCACCATTGACGGTCGTGGCACCCGTTCCGATTTTCTGAGTTTCGCAGAGCGCTATGGCGACTGCGCCAAATATGCGCATCTCTGTACCCTTAAACTCGACTCCCTCGACTGGGTCGATGCGCAGCGTGAGGGCACGCCCGAGGCTATACAGCGCTATATCGATGCTCACCCCGAGGGGCGTTATATCAGTGAGGCAACGGTGCTGCAAGGCAATCTGCACGATACCAAGGTAGAGGACTACGAGCGCACGGCCGTAGCGTCTGCATTGAGCGAACTCTGTACGGCTATCGGCAATGATGACGAGGTGCAACTCGCTAACTTCATTGTCCCCAAGATGAGCCTCTTCTTGGGCAAACACGCGGTGACAAAAGCCGATGCCATCAAGGCTGTGCACGCCATGCACAACGACCATATCCTCGCTTGTCAGTTTATCATGGGCGATGACTATAAAATCACCAAGGTGCCCGACAGCGACGGCGGCTACCTCTACAATGTCGCTTTCAGCGTAGATCAGCGCATCGAACGCGACAATCCGGGCAAGACCTTTGCGTCTTACACGGCGACGGCAGAGGTAACTTCCGACTTTAAGGTACAGGCCTTGTCGATGAAAGAGGTGTCGCACCACTAACGCTATCCGATGGACGCTTACTACACGATAGCCAGGCCGGGCGAGGCACAATATACGGAGAAGCGTAGTCGCTTCCTCGCCTTTGCGGTGCATGCTGCCGATGAGGAAGCGGTGAAAGCCTATGTGGCGGCTTGTCGCAAGCAGTATTACGATGCGCGCCACGTCTGCTACGCCTATGCTTTTGGCCCCGATGGCGCGACTTTTCGCGCCAACGATGACGGTGAACCTTCGGGCAGTGCAGGCAAACCTATCCTTGGCTGTTTGCGCTCCCGCAATGTCACTGACACCCTCGTCGTTGTCGTGCGCTACTTTGGCGGCGTGAAGCTGGGTACAGGTGGGCTCGCAGTGGCTTACAAGACAGCTGCTGCGGCAGCTATCGACGCTGCGACCATAGAGCAGCGGCTCGTGTTGGAGGCCTTCGCTGTGCGTGTGCCGTATGCCGATGCCGATGTAGCGATGCGCTTTGTCCGCGATGCCAGAGCCGAAATCACGGCACGCGACTACACCGACACCGAGGCGGTACTCACGGTCAGCGCGCGTCTGTCGCTTGTGGCAGAGGTCCGGGCACGCTTGGCGCGTATTCACACCTTAACCTTCGTGACAGCATGACCACATACGGCTTAATAGGCTTTCCGCTGGGGCACTCCTTCTCTGCGCAGTATTTTGCCGAGAAGTTTGAGCGTGAAGGTATCGCAGCGCGTTACGACAACTATGCCTTGACGCACATCGCGGACTTACCTGCGCTCTTGATGCGCCAGCCTGAATTGATGGGGTTTAATGTCACCATTCCTTATAAGCAAGCCATCTTGCCCTATCTCGACGACCTCTCGCCAGAGGCGCGGGCTATCGGCGCGGTCAATGTGGTGCGCGTGGAGCGCAGCAAGGGGCGGGTGCGGCTTGTGGGCTACAACACTGATGCGCCAGCCTTTGCCGACACGTTGCGCCCACTGCTCTATGAGGCGTGTCAATCGGCCTTGGTGCTTGGCACCGGTGGTGCGGCCAAGGCTGTGCAGTATGCCCTTGCGGAAATGGGAATTGCCGTGACGCTGGTAGGCCGAACACGCAGCGATGAGCACTGCATCACTTATGCAGATGTCACACCGCAAGTACTTGCAGACCATCTTGTTGTGGTCAATTGTACGCCCCTTGGCATGTCGCCCGATGTGACGACGTGTCCGCCTTTGCCTTATGACCATCTCTGTGCGCGCCATGTGCTCTACGACCTCGTTTACAATCCTGCCGAAACGCGCTTTATGGCCGAAGGGCGTCGCCGTGGCTGCGTCGTAAAGGGAGGCTGGGATATGCTCCGCGCTCAGGCAGAAGGCAGTTATCGGATTTGGTGCAAGGCGTAGCCGAAGAAGCCGTCTGCGCACGCCATCGCATTTTACTGCCCATTAAAATGTATTTTACTGCCCATTAAAATAAATTATACTGCCCATTAAAATAAATTATACTGCCCGTTAAAATCATACGACGATAGGCGATAGATGCTTCGCTCTGCCTGCTTCGTCGTCCTTCACCCACCGATTTAGACTCCCCACCACGATGATAGCCGTACGCAACCTCAAAGTAGAATTTTCTGCCCGTCCGCTCTTTGCCGATGTCTCCTTTATAG
>JAGHRU010000225.1 GCA_018066225.1 Candidatus Equimonas enterica | reverse complement strand
CATACATGGCTTGTTCGTGGTCTTCGAGTTCGAGCATATAGAATCCATCGGCGGCCACATCGTGCGTAGCCGAAGAGAACGCCAAAAGCCAGAGAAAAGCCAGCGAACACTGGATGCCGTAGGAGGTCGGCAGCGTGAAAGCCACACCAGCGAGCGATGCGCCGATGAGTATCTGCATAAAGAGTATCCACCAGCGCTTGGTACGCAGTATATCGACCACGGGACTCCACAGCGGCTTGATGACCCATGGCAGATAGAGCCACGAGGTGTAGAGCGTGATGTCGGTATTGCTGAGCCCCAAGCGCTTATACATCACGACAGCCAGGGTCATCACGATGACATAGGGCACGCCTTCGGCGAAGTATAAGGTAGGAATCCAAGTGAGAGGATGGCGACGATGATTCATAGTAACGTATTATAGTTGGTTAGGAGAGGCGTTGGAGGTAAAACTATCTGGTGAGCGCGTTTCATTTTAGTGCCCGTTAAAACTCATTTTAGTGCCCGTTAAAATAAATTACAATGCCCATTGTAAAAAATTTTACTGCCCACTAAAATGGAACGACATCGGCAGGCTAATAATGGCGCGTCACCTTGGCGTGATGATAGTAATGGCCGAGGATGTCTTCGTAGTCGTGACCTTCTTCGGCCATAACGGCAGCCCCTGTCTGGCATAGGCCGACACCGTGTCCCCAGCCTTTGCCGCTGAGGACAAAACGCTGCGGGAGGCCATCAGCGTCCATCGCCTGCGCCTCAATGGTGAAAGCCGACGAGAGCAGATGAGATGGGCTCAAAGCACGCCGTATCTCCAATTCCTTACCGATGACCACGGTCTGAACCGTGCCCTCTATCTGCAAGCGGATGATGCGACCACTCTCTCCGACTTCTATGGGCTTCATCGATTGGATTTGCCCAATTTCCAGATTGAGTTTCTCGCGGAGCAGGCGCACGATTTCTTCATTCGTCAGCGTGACTTCCCAAGCCTTGAAGTCGTGCGTAGCGACATCGTAGTCGTTGAGCGAGCGCGTGAGAATAGCATCGTCGGCACGCAGGCAGTAGGGGTCAGCTGTCGGCACGAGATAAGGCTCATCGTGGGCATCCCAGCACGCCGAGAAGCGTTCGGTCACGCCGCCGCAGCACTTGGAGAAACGTGCGTCACATAGTTCGCCATCATAGGTCAGCACTTCGCCATGCGTCTGCTCCACGGCCTTGGCCACCTCGGCAGTGGTGGCACGCGTGATGCCTTGGTAACGCTGACAGTGGTCGTCGGCACAGACATCAAAGAGCGCATGCTCGGTACGGTCGTACCATCGCAGCAATTCACCCTTGTGACGCTGGAAAGTGAAAAAGCCTGCACCATCAGCACCCGACTGCTGCACCTGCCGACGTTGCGCCATCTGACGCAGTAGCCATGAGCGCGAAATCACGGCGTGGGCTTTGAGGAGTTCAAAAGGCGCAGTGGCGCGCATCTCGCTGGAGATGACCGATTTGAGGTATTGCTCTACGGCCACACAGTTGATGACTTCTATGCGCTCCTCATTGACGATTAAGCGAATGCTCCCCGTGAAGGTTTGCTCCTCGGCTTTCTGCCAGTGGAAGCCCTTGCCGATGACGACATCGCACAGCGTAAATCGTCCACCTTTCTGCGGACGGAAGTTCAATTCGGAGTAGATATTGCCTTGCCACTCTATGCCTCCATCGACATAGCGTGCGCGCTGTGCTCCCGTGACCTCCTGGCCTTTGGCTGTATAGGTCTCGTGCAGCACGAAGTCGATGGTCGCGGCATGCATTATGCCGACTTCGACTATCGGCTCTTCGCCTTCGGCAAAGCCTTCTTCGGCAGCGCCGTCCTCCTCACGCTCTGCATGCAGATGTGCTGCCATCTGCCTTAGTTCGCTTTCGCTGTAAGTCACTTCCTGCAAGATGCTGACAGCGCACTCTATCGTGAGGCGTTCGAAGTCCTCACGGCGTGGCGTGATGATGAGGCCGCCCATATCTATCGTCCCAGGACTGATGAGATAACGCTCGCGCTCGTCTTGGGCGTAGTAGCACGCTGGACGATGCTGGCGGCGTGCAAAGACGACATTGACGATGCAGTCGGGCAACACGGCCGTTCCTTTTTCACGCCAACTCAACACGTTGATGTCAGGCTCGTCACAGCCTTCCTTTACAGGCATAACGCCAAGCAACGATTGCAGCAGGCGGGCATTGCCATTTTCCGTTTCTCCCATCACGACAAAGGCAGGACAAGCATAGCCATGGAGCAGATAGATGCCAGCACGCGGGTCTGTGTAGCCGAGTTCTTCGAGCAGAGCACGCTCCGAGAGTGTGGCAGGATAGACACATTCGAGGTGATGTTCATACTGCTTCCACGCACTTTCTATGGGGATAATACCGCGCAGACCTGCTTGGAAATGGGCGTGATCGGGTGCCGATGCTCCAGAGTGTGGCCCGTTGTAGAAGACGCAATACTGCGGCATACGCCATATCATACGCAGATAATCCTCCATGTAGGGCGCAAACTGCTGCGGCAGGTGGCGACGGGTCGGTATGGTGAGGTGGCACGGCAGGATGGGGTAGGGATTGACCAGCACGGTGAAGTGTCGCTCCACGTCGAAACTCAATTGCTGCTGTGGGCGGTTGCAAGCACAGAGAAAGCAAGGGCGTTTCTCGATGCTCTTGTGATCCACCTTCGCAGCCGTCGAGACGATGCGACGCGGATTGTGCTGCACGGTGAGCGAGAGGGCATCATCGACCTCCAGCCTACGGTGCTCCACGTGCTGCGACAGGTCTTCAAAGTTTTCGCGCACCTCCTGCCACGATGCCATCTGCCGTGCCTGCATCATAGCCACCTCTTCCTCGGAGATTGGGGTTTCCCAGCAACGATTCATCTTGCGACGCGCAGCGATTTCCATGCTGCGCAGGGTGTCTTTGTATTCGTTGTTGCGATTGACTTTTTCATTGCTCAACGCGGCATCACTATTCCCCTCCCAGCGACGGCACAGATAGAGTTCATCATAGATACGAGCGATGCGGTAGCGGCGTGAGATAGCCAGGCCGAGCGCATAGTCTTCACCGTAACTGGTATTGGGGACGCCGAGTTTGCGCAGCAAAGCCGTAGAGAATGCACGAGGTGCACCGAGCCCGTTGATACGCAGCGCGTTGTTGCGACCGTTGTTGTCAGTCCACTCGGCGTGGTCGATGAGCCCTGGGGGCAATGTCTGCAAGTGGAAATCGACCATACGATAGGCCCCTATGACCATGGCTGCCTTCTCCCCGGCGAAAGCATCAACGATGCGTTGCAGCGTGTCGGTACCACTATATAGATCGTCGGAGTCCAACTGCACGGCATACTTACCGCAACGCTTGTCGCGAATAGCAAGGTCCCAGCAACCGCCAATACCGAGGTCGGGCTGCTCGGGGATGAGGTGTACGACTTCTCGGAAGTTGCGACCGACGACAGCGTCCTCATGGCCTTGTTGCCACCAGGCGATTTGCGCCGAAGTGCCGTCCGTAGAGTGATTGTCGATTACAATGACATTGAAGGCAAAATCCGTGCACTGACTGGCAGCACTCCGTATGGCATCGCCTATCGTTTTCTCGCGGTTGCGCACAGGGATAATGACGGAAGCCGTCACAGGATAGTCGGCATCGCGGTTGAGATCAGTGGGGGCGTCGTATTCATCGGGCGCCAAATAGGCTCCGATGGCTTTGAGATGTGCTGTGAAGACCTGCTCCATCTCTATTTGCACGGCACGGGAACGCGGATTGACATAGTCAAACTGCTTTTGCCCCGAAGTGCGCAAATCGCTCTCTCTCTGCGTATAGAGAGGCTCTGGCAGATGGAGCAGATGGCCCACACGCGAAAGGTAAAGGCGCAACGCATAAAGCGCTGCATATTGCCACTCATTGGTCTCCTCGGCTACATAGTCGCGCAAGAGGCGCGTAGGGAAGACCAACAGTCCGCCGAAGTCGAAGTCGTCACGGACGGCACCTTCCTGGTAGTCTATGACGCGATGTAGGCTGGTCGTTTCTTCTTCTCCGCGCTGCTCATAGCGATCGGTGTAGAGCATAGATGGATGGGCATCGCGCATAGTGCGCAGCACACGCTCTGCCAAGCGATAGCCAGGCACGAAGGTCTCTGCGGCCAGATAGATGGCCGTATAGCGCGCCGTAGCTTTCGCCGCAATGTCCGCCATGAGTCGTGACGAGAGTTGCAGGCCTTCGACGGTGATGAAGTCGCTCTCGGGGTAAAATTGCGTCTCCTCGGCAGTACCGATGATATGTATATGGTGACAAGCCGCAGAGGCAGTCAGCGCGTCCGCAGCCTTACGGGCATTGCCTTGATGTGAAGCGATGAAGAAATCTATCATAGCACGCTATTTATAGGAAGAGTTAAAGATGTATTTCGTAAGTAGGATAGGTCACACTTCTCCCACCAAAGCCCTCTTTTTGCATCAGCAAGCCTTCGTTGAGATAGTTGCCATCATTCTCGGTAGAGACCCCGAAATCAAAGTAACGCAACGCGGGATATTCCACAGGAACTTTGCGCAGAAGCGTTGTCATCAGCAGGTCAAGTGCGCCATGCTGTCTGCCCACTTCGCTGGCCGCGATATACTGCGTATGCGCCACGGTGTCGGTAAGATAAAGCACCGTTCCAGCCACGACATTTCCTTCTACGTCGCAGACCGTATAGAGCCGTATATTAAGCGGAAAACGCTGCGCCAAGAGGCGTATTTCGTCAAGCGTGTGGACAGGCTGCACTTGATGCCTGTCGTGTAACGTCTGCGTGAGCACTTCCCAGTATTTGATCCACGCAGTAGCATCGTCAAGCACCGCTTCTTTTACGCCGTATTTGGCCTTCTCAGCTTTCTTTACACCGCGTTGGCGCAACTGGGAATAGGGGAGGGGAGAGGCTAAATCCACAGCCGTAGAAAGGCCACACGCCACCATTTTTGCCTTTTCGCGGAACAGGAAATACTGTACTTCATCTGCGGGAAAGCGGTGGTAGATGCTGGGGATGGTTTTCAGACGCAACACCTGTGCGCCCATTTGCCGATAGTAGTCGAGGATAGCGTCCATAGCCGCAAGAACTTGTGGGGCATGGGCTTGTCGCGACAGCAAGAAGTCGCCATAGGTTAGCCCCGCATGGCTACACACCATCTTGGTCGCGGCGTGGTAGGTAGCGGGAAACAGCGCGAACAAATTGCCCTTATCGCCGTCCATCACCATCGCAGAAACTTCCTTGAAACGCTCTGCATGGTATTCCATGTAATGGCGATCGTGGAGAAACGTGGCGTTGCGCGATGTGTGGACAAACGTATTCCACATTTCACGATAAGCAGCCGTGTAGGGTTTAACTTGCATGGACTTCTTTCTTGTATTCGTCAAAGTCGTTGATGTATCCCGTAGCATCGTATTTCTCGGAAGCCAAACACAAACATACGCTTCCGAGACTAAACTCAAACAATCTGCACCAAGCGTATGGTGGAATATACAAGGCCTTATTAGGCGTGTCCAACACCACGGTCTGGCAATTTACGCCATCGGTCACTTCCACCTTGAATGTACCTACCACAGCAACGAGCAACTCGCTGCATGTCCTGTGCGCATGTCCACCACGGGTTTTGCCAGCAGCCACACTGTATATCCAAAACGCTCTTTCTATATTCATCGGTAAGTCCGTCTGCTCTGCAATGGTCAGCGCGCCGCGTTCGTCACTACATTCTTTCAGTCGCAGCACCTCGCAGCCAGCAGGCAGGGGATTATGCGTTTCTTTTTCAGCTGTTGTTTTTATTTCGTCGCTCATATTATTTGAAACACTATTAAACATAATGGTCATTCGCCGCAGGGACAGAAAATACGAATTTAGGAGAACTCTACGACGGTGATGCCAGCACCGCCAAACTGCACGTGCTCATCGTGGTAACGCCCCACAAGAGGCACAGTTTCGAGGTAAGCTCGTACGATTTGGCGCAGCACGCCTGTACCCGTGCCATGCAGGATGCGGACACGACTTTGTTCGCACTGGATGGCATCGTCGATGAAATATGCTATCGCCGTCAAGGCTTCCTCGGCACGCATACCACGGATGTCAATTTCAGGACGAAAGTTAAGTTTCGTCTCACGCATAGCGTCACGAGTTTCACGCGTAATAAAGGTTGATGTCTGCTTCGTTACATCTGGTTTTGGCTTTTCAGCGTGGCAAAGACGATCAAGCGCAATTGTCGTGGAAATGACTCCGAAGAGCACCTTGGCTTCCGACTCGCGTATTTGCTGTATCTGTCCGATAGTCTCACTGCCTTTCATGCGGACATAGTCGTCCACAGCATAAGTATGGGAATTGCTCAAAGCCTCTACGGCGTTGGACTTAACGGCCGGCTGCGCTGTGCTATCTGCCGTCTGCACATTATTGCGTTTATCACGTTTGCGTTGCTCTCTGCGCTGTATCTTGGCTATCTTGCGGCTAATAGCGTCTTCTTCTGCACGTGAAGCATCACTCTGTAAGTCTTGGCGGAAGTCGTCGAGTTGCTGTCGCACCTCGCGAGTGCGCTGACGCTCTGCTCCCGCTTCCTTGATTTGGCGAATGGTATTCTCTATCTTGGCGTTGGTCTCTTGCAGCAACTGCTGCGCATCTTCCTTGGCCTTGCTCAGCACTTCCCGCTTTTGTGCAGATAGACTGACGAGTTCGTTCTCATAGCGGTCAATGGCTGTTTGGAGGTTCTTCTCACGCTCTTCCACGCCTTTGCGCTTACGTTCCCACAGGCTCTTATCTCGCTGAATATCTTGCAGATACTTGTCGCTCATGACATAGTCCTTGCCGACAATGCGCTGGGCATGTGCGATGACCTCTTGGGGCAAACCAATGCTTTGGGCTATCTCCAAGGCAAACGAAGACCCCTGGTTGCCGATACGCAGCATATACAAAGGCTGCATCTTGGCGCGGTCATAGAGCATAGCGGCATTGACGATGGCGGGGTGAGTAGCCGCAAATTGCTTCAAATTCTGGTAGTGCGTCGTAACGATGCCCCACGCCTGATTGTCGAGCAGTCGGGCAAGTATGGCCTCGGCCATTGCGCCACCGATTTGCGGCTCTGTACCTCCCCCCATTTCATCTATAAGCACGAGACTATTGGCCGTAGCATGACGCATCATGACATTCATATTATAGAGATGCGAAGAATAGGTGGAAAGGTCGTCTTCGATACTTTGCTCGTCGCCGATGTCGATGAAGATGCTGTCAAAGATACCCGCCTTCGACCCTTCGGCCACAGGAATGGGCATACCGCATTGGAGCATATACTGCAAAAGGCCGACAGTCTTGAGGCAGATAGATTTACCTCCTGCGTTAGGCCCAGAGATGAGCACCATGCGATTGTCTCCCTTTATATTGATATCCAAAGGCACAATCTCCCTCCCCTGTGCCGCAAGGTTGCGCTGGAGCAAGGGATGGCGCGCTGCCGTCCATGCGATGCGCGGCGACTGGACAACCTCAGGCACTACGGCTTCCAGTTCGTCCAAAGTCGCCGTCAAAGCCCGCAGATAATCCACGCGAGCCAAGAAGAGTTGCGAGCGCAGTATCTCGGGGATATGCGGACGTATCTCGGCCGAAAGAATGGAAAGGATACGCAGTATCTCACGCTGCTCGGCGGCACGAAGTTCGCGTATCTTGTTGTTGGCCTCCACCACGGGCGCAGGCTCTATGAAGACGGTCTTGCCAGAAGCACTCTCGTCGTGAATGATGCCGCGTATCTTGCGTTTGAGGGCTGGTGCAACGGGAATGACAAGGCGTCCGTCACGCAAGGTGGGCGTCACATCACGGTCGATATACCCCTCGGTGCGTGCCTCATTGATGATGCCACGCAGCGCATGACTGATGCCGCGCGACGTCACCTCCAGCTGATGACGGATGGAGAGCAATGCCGGCGAGGCCGTATCCTTGACCTTACCATACTTGTTGAGCACCTTGGCTATCTGGTCGGTAATCAACGGCAAGGCTTCCACCTCTTCACTCATACGCGCCAAAGCAGGATAGCGCAGGGCACTATCCCCCACTCCATCCTCGTCATCACAGCCCGAGCGCATGGCACGAAGCAGCGTCTCCACCGTGAAGAGCGTACGCGCCAAATCAAACAATTCCGCCTCATCCATGTGGGTACGTTCAGGACGTATGCGCATCAAGGCTGTACGGATGTCGTAGAAGCCCTCGCCTATCTCCTCTTCGTCCATCAAGAGATGCGCAAACTCATCGGCAACTTGCAGATTTTCGCGCACCTCATCAGCAGAAGTGGAGAAAGCCACATGCTCATCTACCCACTCCGTCCCCAGCGAGGAGAGGCATCGCCCCTTGATAAGCGTACAAAGGTCGGCGAAACCTATTTTCTTTTGGTAACTATCTGGATATATCATACCTATACTATCATGTGTAGATATATGCGCGTATGTACGCACATAAATGCGCTGCAAAGTTAATAAAATTCTCCTACATGGCCAAACATTCTGCGCCCCGACATCACACTATTTCGCGACTTTTCGGCCTCCGCGCGGCAATATCAGCACACGAGACTTGGCTAATTCAAAATTATTCCTTACTTTTGCAGGCAAACAATCGCTAAAATCACACACATTATGAAACGCATTTCCACCCTTTTGTTTGCGCTTTGCCTGAGTGCCATCTGCCTGAGCGCCAAAGACATCAAGACCATCAAGTTTTACGTCCCCCAAATGGTCTGTGCCAACTGCGAGGCCAAGATCATGAAGAACATCCCCTTTGAGAAAGGCGTAAAAGACCTCAAAACAGATGTCGAGACCCACACCGTGGTTGTCACCTACGACGCCGACAAGACATCGGTGGAGAAATTGGTGCAAGGCTTTGAGAAGTTTGGCTATAAAGTCAGCACAGAATGTTGTAAGCAGGACTGCAAAAACGTCTGCCAGAAGCAGCAGTGCGACAAACCCAACTGCCAGAAGTCGTGCGAGAAGAAGTAAAGCCCAACACCACGAAAACGGCTCATCCCCGACCAGCAATGGCCGGGGATTTTTGCTAATTTGCCGACGCGCTTCGCACGCAACGGGCAAGCACACACATTTTAGTGCCCAGTAAAATGTATTACAATGGGCAGTAAAATATATTTTAATGGGCACTAAAATGAATTTTAACGGGCAGTAAAATGAAAACGCACGGGCAGAGGAAAACAAGGCTACGGGCAGAGCGACATTTTACTTTCAGCAATTTCTGCTAACACACTGAGGTTCTTGCTATTATTCGCTGCTAACACGCCAGAAGGTTTAAGCGGAGAAAGGGGCTTGCCGTGCAGGTCGCAGAGCACCCCACCTGCCTCCGTGAGCACGAGTGAAGCGGCCGCAAAATCCCACGGCGAAAGCAGATATTCAAAATAAAGTTCGCAACGCCCCATCGCCAAAAAGCAAAGTTCGGGTGCTGCTGCGCCGAAGCGGCGAATGTCGTTGCAGCGACGAAAAGTTTCAACGATAATGTCGGCACACAACTGCGCCTGCTCCTTATGATAGACCGCAAGCGCGGTACACATCACAGCATCGGCAAAAGGACGCTTCGACACGCCGATAGGCTGACCATTGAGAAAAGCACCCTTACCACGCTCTGCCGAGAAAAGTTCGTCGGCACGCGGCAGATAGACCACCGCTGCAATGACCTCGCCATAGCGACACAGCGCCACACTGATGGCGCACTCGCGTATGCCACGGCTGTAATTGGCCGTGCCGTCTATGGGATCTATGACCCAGGTGTATTCATGCGCCGTGTCCTGCATATCTTCCTCCTCACAGAGGAAACCACTGCCCGGCAAGAGCGTGGAGAGATGCAGGCAGAGAAACTGCTGCACAGCCAGGTCGGAAGACGTGACGATATTGGCATAGCCTTCTTTCTGCGTGATGTCAAAACTATCGGTAGCCATCAGGGTGGCAGCCTCACGCACAATACGAATAATAGATGATAGCATAAGTAAAAGAGTATTTATGGCTTACGGCGTATATTCGCGCCAGAACTCAACGACGGTACCACGCTCGATGCGGATGCGGGCATTGTACTGTGTGAAATTGGGATAGGGCAAACGCCTTAAATAGGCAGCCACTTGGCCAGCTGGCACGACCACGCCCTCCATCGTCTGCTCCACATTGCCACGATCGGCAAACGGCAGACTATCAGCGACAAAGAGGCGTGTCCTGCCGTGCGCAGTGTAGGTCATGTAATCATCGAAGCCCTGCGAACGATATACACCGCCACCCTCGGGGACTAAATCGATGCCACCATAGTCGATGCCGCCATTGATAAGGATAGCACCACGCTCCGTACGCAGGCTATCTATTCGCACACCTTGCCATCCCACGCTATGCGGTCGCCAACGGCAAGGTCGTGCACATCAAGCA
>JAGHRU010000095.1 GCA_018066225.1 Candidatus Equimonas enterica | reverse complement strand
GTTGTATGAAGAGTTGGTCGGGTTGTGCCATAGTGATGGAGTTTTGTGGGTTACAAGTTGAGAGCGTCGATACATTTATCTACCTCTCTTATGAGGGCTGCCACTTTGCGTTTGGCTTCGTCTATGTCGCCAGCGCTGACTTCCAGCATTTTTGCTGTTTTGAGGTGCACGTAGTCTTGTTTGAGCGCCTGGACTTCAGCCTTTGCAGCCGTCAAATCCTGCTCCATGCCACTCACCATGTTGTACAGCTCTTGGTTCTCTTGCTCCAAGTTCTTGTACTCCTCTATGAGGCGTCGCACTTTGCTTTCCAGCGCGTGCAGTATGATGCTTTCGTCTTTTGTCATGGTGTGCTATGTATGTGGGTGAGTGGTGAGGGAGGGTAGAGGTGGCGCTACTACTTGTCGTCGTCTTGCTTCTTCTTGGGCTCTTTCTTGGCCAGTATGACGACGTTATAGACGAGTTCGCTCATCCATTCTGGTGAGTAGCCCAAGGTCTTCTGGGTGCGGCGGATGTTATAGACCGACTTGCGCATGCCTTCGTCCTTCCAGTCCTCTTTGGTCATGATGTCGGCGATTTGCTTCTCCACCATGGTGCGGAGTGCTTTCTTCATGAAGCCGGGGACGCGAAACTTCCATTTCATCAGATTGCCAACGACCATCATGAGTTCTTGCGTGAAGCCTTGGAACTGATACAAGTACGTCTGCATATCTTGTATGCCGTGGCAACGTTTCTTGATGCTGGCGTCGATTTCCTTGCAGAAGTTGTCGTTGATGCCGTAGATTTCGCCGAGCATTTTCTGGCAACGGTTTTTCTCGCCGAGGCCAATGCGGTTGTTTACGGTCGGCACTTTGAGCGTCTGCTTGAAGACGCGCAAGTCGGGCAGCATGCGCATGTCGCGGATGCCGAATGAGGAAGCCATGACGGCTTGGTAATAGACGCGGATGAGCGTCATGAAGTCTTCCACGCCGCCTACGCGCCCTTCGGGCTCGTTATTTTGCTGCTTACCAAATAGTTTTGACAGTATTCCCATAGGTGTTAATAGGTACTTGTGTTTGTGATTATCTTGCAGGTAGGGTGGGGAGACCTCACGCGCTACCGCAATGATTGAGGTTGTACGTTTAGGACGATATTATAGACGCTGCAAAGTTAATGCTTTTTTGCTAAACGACAAAGTGTTGAGGCTTTTATTTGTTGAAGTAATTGCCTTGCGGCGTTTTAATCTTTTGTTTTTCAGCGTGTTATTGTGCGCCGCCTATGGTCGCTTCTGCGGTGGGCTGCAAAAATCTTTCGGGCGTGATGGTGGTGCATTAAGGCAAATGTTGTAATTTTGCAGCGCAATTTGTCGCATCGCTCTATGAAACGTGTCTTTATTCTCTTGGGTTTGTTGGCTTTTGTCGTTGCGGCAGAGGCTTGCGGCCCGATGATGCCCATTCATAATTATTATATCTACTACCTCACGCCGGAAG
>JAGHRU010000051.1 GCA_018066225.1 Candidatus Equimonas enterica | reverse complement strand
CGAACTCAACAAAGTCAAGCGTTTAGGCTTGGAAGAGCCCACGCGCATCCGCTATCGCAAGTTTGAAGCATAGTTCAGTAAACAAAAATTTTAACCGCAGGCGACTTTTCGCCTCCTAAATTCCATTACAATGCGTAATATCACACTTATTTTCACACTCGTGCTTTTAGCCTTTTCTTCTTGCAAAACAGCCGAGAAAGTCATTTACTTCCAAGACCTCGCACAAGAGGGCACCATCGCAAGCCGTAGCGTAGAGGAAATGCGCTTTAAGCCCGAAGACAAATTGACGGTTGTCGTTACCTCTGGTCGCACACCCCAGTTGGCTTTGCAGTTCAACCTGCCAGTGATGAGCACCTCTGTCACGTCGGGTACATCTTACGGCGCAAACCAGATGGGCTACTACACCGTGAGTGCTGACGGATATATCGACATGCCAGTGCTCGGACTCGTGAAAGCAACAGGTCTCACCCGTAGCGAATTGACCGCCAGCGTGCAGCAGAAGATACGCGAACAAAACCTCATCAACGACGCCGTGGTAACCGTGAACTCCTTGGAGCGCTACATCACGGTGCTGGGTGAGGTGAAAAATCCCGGTAGAGTGCTAATTCAGAAAGACCACATGACCATCCTCGAAGCCCTCGGTGCTGTCGGCGATCTCGGCATTCAGGGGCGTCGTGACCGCATCTTGGTAATGCGCCACGAAGGCAATGAGATTAAGAATTACTACGTTGACCTGCGCGATAGCAAGAGCGTGCTGAACTCTCCCGTCTATTACCTGGCGCAAGACGACGTGATATACGTGGAGCCTAACGAGGTACGCACAGGCCAGAGCACGGTCAATGACAACAGCATTCGTTCCATCAGTACTTGGCTGGCGCTTACCTCTACGATTGTGAGCATCGCCATCCTCGTATTCCGCAAATAAACCTACGCAAAGCATGAAAGGTATTGTGCTGGCCGGTGGCAGTGGCACCCGTCTCTATCCGATTACCAAGGGCATCAGCAAGCAACTCATTCCCATCTTCGATAAGCCGATGGTGTATTACCCCATCTCGGTGCTTATGCTTGCTGGCATCCGCGACATCTTGATTATTTCCACGCCACAGGACATCGATGGATTTCGCCGCCTATTGGGGGACGGCCATCAGTGCGGGGTGCGTTTCTCCTATGCCGTTCAGCCTTCTCCCGACGGCTTGGCGCAAGCCTTTATCATCGGTGAGGAGTTTGTCGGTGACGACAGTTGCTGCCTCGTCCTTGGCGACAACATCTTTCATGGCAGTGGTTTCCGTCAGTTGCTCGTGGAGGCGGTGCGTCACGCCGAAGAGGAGCACAAAGCCACCGTCTTTGGCTACCATGTCAATGACCCCGAGCGATACGGCGTCGTGGAGTTCGACCAGGACGGCCGCTGTCGTAGCATAGAGGAAAAGCCAGCGCATCCCAAGTCCAACTATGCGGTCGTAGGGCTCTACTTCTATCCCAACAAAGTGGTCGATGTGGCCAAGACCATTAAGCCTTCGGCACGTGGCGAGTTGGAAATTACGACGGTCAATCAGCGCTTCCTCGAAGATGGCGAACTGATGGTGCAGACGCTTGGTCGCGGCTTTGCTTGGCTCGACACGGGCACGCACGATAGCCTCTCCGAAGCCTCTACCTATATAGAAGTCATAGAGAAGCGCACGGGGCTTAAAGTGGGATGCCTGGAAGGCATCGCTCTCAGCCAAGGCTGGATTACTCCCGACGAACTCACGGAGACGGCGCAGCCCATGGCGAAAAATCAATATGGGCAGTATCTGCTCCGCCTCGCTGATGAGGCGCGACGCGCTGCGCCCCCGACGTTGGACTGATGAAACGTAAAACATTGCGATACAAGGTGTTGGCGCTGCTGTTGTCTGCCCTGTGCTGGTGGCCAGCCTCGCGTTGTCAGACGTTGCCTGCTGCCTTTGAGCGTATCACCGCTTTGGCGCAACTGACCGATGACGGGCAGTATGCCATCGGTGCACTCTCTGATGGTGTGCTCTATCTGATGTCGGACGAGATGCTCAAAAGCACGCTACAAGTGCGTCCCATAGCGACGAATGCGCCGCGTCTTTGGCTGACGACGCCGCATCTGCTGTGGTCGGTGCGTACCGATAGTGATGGTGCGCTCGTGCTTTCGACGGCTGACGGGCAGATGTTGGGCGTGAAGAAAGCAGATACACCGGACTTGCAACTAATGCCTACGGCAAGCGCGGCAGCGCATTGGGTCATCAGCGAAGCGCAGGACGAGCAAGGCGGTTTTGGCGTGATGCTGACCAATGCAGCTGCGTCCAATCATGCGCTTATGCTTTCTCCGACGACGCGCTTCAAAGAGCCCCGTTTGGTTTTTGCAAACCATGCGGTTTCTGTACCTCGTCCGCTCATCTTCTTTCGCTACCAGCCCGAAGTAGCGGCACCTGCTCCTACGCATAGTTTTTATGCCGACGGCCGTTGGGAGACGTTCTCTGCCCCATGCGATGTGTTGCTTCCCGAGGGCTTTGAGGTGGAATACCTCTCGCAAATCAGTGGCGAGGAATTGCAGTTTTCCGCCACTGACGATGCTGTGTTACCTGCGGGGACGCCCGTCTTGATGCGCAGCAAAGCCTCGGGCGACGATGCGGAAAGTAAGGTCTTGCCGCTCACCTATCAGGACGGCGCATATCTC
This sequence comes from Candidatus Equimonas enterica, assembly GCA_018066225.1. Lineage (GTDB taxonomy): Bacteria > Bacteroidota > Bacteroidia > Bacteroidales > Bacteroidaceae > Alloprevotella > Alloprevotella enterica. The sequence continues at coordinate 517 of JAGHRU010000051.1, read as the reverse complement.
CGCGAAGAAGATCTCGCGCAAGGGCAAGGCGTGGCTTTCGTCCCCAATTTCAGCGACCTTATGGTGACGGGTGATGAGCCTTGCAATGTGCATCTGCTCAACCCCGAAGCAACGATGTTTACGCTCGCCCCCAAGGGCAGTACGCTCTCGGCGGGACATGCTTATATCCGCACGCCGAAGCAGCAGCAAGCACCTCTGCGCATCCGTCATGCCGTCGAGTATGACGCTATCGCGACGCCGACGACTTCGCCGCGCGTAGGGGCGCAGCCGCAGCGCATCAACTTCCAGCCCTTTGTACTTTCGGTGGCAGAGGGAAAAAAATTGTTGCAGCGTGCTGAATGACTTTCGGGTGAAGTGTTAAAAGGCTGAATTAGAAGTGGTTGCGACGCGTCCGTGATGGGCTTTTCACGGTCTGCGCAGATGGTGAAAACTATCTGCCCTTGTCGTGTGAAGCGTCTGGGCAAATCGTTGCAACGCTCTGCCCAGATAGGAACAATCGTCGCACAATGTATCTTAA
>JAGHRU010000056.1 GCA_018066225.1 Candidatus Equimonas enterica | reverse complement strand
TTAAAACAAATCTCTATTATGCAAACCAAAATGTATGCTTTGCTCGTCGCCCTGTTGGCTACCTTGGCTTTCGTGGCTTGTACGGGCGATGACGATGTCACCGATGGTGGCGCGTTGAAACAACTCTCCTTTTCTGCTGTTGCCGATGCCGGCAGCCGCCCTTCCTATGCTTCCGAGCGTATGAAGACGCAGTTGCACCCCGACAAAAACAACAGCGTAACATTCAGTGCAGGCGATGCTATCAGCGTGTTCGATGGCACGACGCATCAGAACAAACGCTTTGCGACCAACGAGGACGGCGCGAGCGTTACCTTCTCTGGTGCAGCCCCCGAGAGTGCGACCTACACCGCGCTTTATCCTTATCAAGAGGACGCATCGATTAGCGGCTCTACCCTCTCTGCTGTGCTTCCCACGACGCAGTATGCGCAGAGTGGCACAACGTTCGACTCACAGACTGTGCTCAGCGTCGCCACGACGACGAGCGAAGAGATGGAATTTGCTTTCAAGAATGTGTGTGGCTTGGTGAAGTTCACCACGACGGAGCCTTTGGCCAAGGTTGTCTTCAAGGGCAATGGCAATGAGAAGGTAGCTGGCGCAGTGAGCATCGTTGTCGGCGACACGCCTACGGCCACAGGCGATGCCGCTTCCATCGAACTTCTGCCGCTCAGCGCAGCCACCTCTTTCGATGCTGGCACTTATTACATCTCCGTGCTGCCGCAGGCATTTGCTAATGGCTTCACCTTGGAGGCTTACAAGAGTGCCAGCAGTACTTCGGCCGATTACGCGCTCGAAATCAGCACGCCTATTGAGGTAGAGCGTTCTCAAATCCTCAATGTGGGTAAGGTGGATTCGTCTGCTAATGTGAATGCCAACGGTCACGAGTTTGTTGATCTCGGCATTGAGGTTGATGGCAAGAAGGTGCTTTGGGCTACGATGAATGTCGGTGCTACTACTAAAACTGGTTATGGCGACTACTTTGCTTGGGGCGAAACTGAACCGAAGAGTGACTATTCTTGGGCTACCTATAAATGGGGTACGTCTTCTGCTGCTTTGACCAAGTACACTGCGACTGATGGCAAGACCGTTCTCGAACTCACTGACGATGCTGCCCATGTGAATTGGGGTAGTGATTGGGTGATGCCTACGCGGGCCGAGTTGCAAGCGTTGTATGATAATACAACGCTTGCTTGGACTGACAATTACAATAGTACAGGCGTCGCAGGTCGCGTATTCACCAGCACGAAGGACCCGTCGAAGTCAATTTTCCTCCCCGCTGCGGGCTACTTCTGCGGTACGTCCGTGGACAACGTTGGGTCCAACAGCGGCTACTGGTCGTCGTCGCTCTACACGGACAATCTGGCGTACGCGTACTGCTTGTACGGCGTGGATCCCGTGGGCAACTACCGCCGTGTCTATGGGCTGTCCGTGCGCCCCGTGCTCAGAATTGCTATTAAATAGGGCACAATAATATGTAAATATATGCCATCGGCAGCCCCGCCCGCATGCAGGGTGTTGTGAAACAGTCTGTTTGTGAGCCCCTGCTCGCCTCCCCAAGTAGAGGCACATGATGAGCGTATCGCGCGTTATTAATATCTTTGTTATTTGCCGCAGGCAACGCGGGTAGTCGCTGTCGGGAGACAGTGCTGCTCGCGCCCTGCCTTTTTTGTCCTTATCCTTTTATCCTTTCGCGTGCTTATTATTAGCCACCGTTTCAAGCGGTTTTGCCGCTTGCCCCCTCTTTGCTCCCTCTCGCGCGTATATATTATATATAGGTCTATTCCGCTCCCTTTCCTCGCCTCTTTCTCTCGCCCTTAACGCTCGCTTTTGTCACCTCTGCCTTGCAATTCGCTGCCTGCAAAGCATTATTTTCGCTGCTTTAACACAAATTAACTCTTCGGGGGGTAAAATCAAGATTTTAAGTAATTTTGCCGGCGAATTGCGGTGGGTGTGGCGTATATCGCGCTGCAAGAATCTCAACTTCGCACTATCGTTCCCTCTCATACGGCAAAACTGTAAATCATAAATCCCATATCACAATGAACAAACCTTATCAAAAGCCTCGCGCGCGTTTTATACG